>NZ_JANUSD010000017.1:0-125423 GCF_024793945.1 Emticicia fluvialis | reverse complement strand
TATCTTCATCTTCTCTTTGTGTTGCACCTCTAAGATAACACTTTTTAGAGGAACAAAGAAAAATCCCCGCGTCTTTTTTGACCGGGGATTCCTATTTTTAGACCTTTTTAGACAGCCTCTTTTTTTTATGTGTTTCTAAACTGCTGCCCAACTGCAATCTGAAAAATGACGACAAAAATTTGCAAAGTTTTTTTCTTTCACTACTTTTGCTTGTATAGACAAGTTGTTGAATTGTTAGGCTATTTTTGAAACACCTGCCATGCTGAAAGATAAGAAAATAGTGGTTATAGGAGGTACAACCGGCCTGGGGCTGTCGGCCTCTAAGGCCTTCGTAAAAAACGGTGCAAAAGTGGTAGTAGTGGGCAGAAATCCTGAAAGTTGTGCGGCCGCTGAAATTGAATTAGGAGACAACGCCATTGCCATGAGCGGTGATGCCGCCAACCCCGGAACAGCCGCCAGAGCCATTGAAATGGCAATTGCCGACCTGGGCGGTTTTGATGGGTTGTATCATGTAGCCGGAGGCAGCGGGCGCAAATATGGCGATGGACCCTTACATGAAATCAGCCTGGACGGCTGGAACAAGACATTTGAATTAAACCTTACGAGCCTGATGCTTTCTAATCAGGCCGCCGTACGGAAGTTTATAGAACTGGGTACCGGAGGCAGCATTCTGAACATGGGTTCGGTGCTGGGGGTTTCGCCTTCGCCCAGATATTTTTCAACGCATGCCTATGCCGCTACTAAATCTGCCATTATAGGTTTTTCTAAATCTATTGCGGCTTACTACGCACCTTATAATATAAGAGTAAATGTACTTGCCCCGGCTTTGGTAGAAACGCCCATGTCTCAGCGCGCCTCAAAAGATGAGGTTATTATGGGTTTTGTTAAAACCAAACAACCTTTAGACGGCGGCCGTAACGGACAAGCAGCAGACCTGGACGGAGCCGCGTTATACTTTATGTCTGATGCCTCGGGCTTTACAACCGGACAAGCGCTGTTTGTGGATGGAGGTTGGAGCGTAAGTGAAGGACAACACTAAGGGGGTGTGAATTTTCAGATTTGTGGGGCGAACTTGCAGTTCGGCCGGAATTTGAAAGCAGAAGCATATAAATTTACCACCATGTTCATTAAGAACACCATGTTTCACCATAGTCAATTGATAGTTATAACCGGTAGTCTTTATTTATCATCCATTATAATTGTGCAACATAGTGGCCACATTGCATACATTGTGGCAAAAATATAGTTCTATAAGCTGTAACCGACAATAGAAAATGTCTTACGTAATAGGGGTAGATTTAGGGGGTACCAACATTAAAGGCTTAATCATTAACCGCAATGGTGAGGTGTTGAAGCAGCATTATATTCCGACCAAAGAAACGGACGACGGCTCGTGGCGGGAAAATGTAAAAGAAATGGTAGAGTACCTGAAAAATTATCTGCAGCAGCCCATTCTGGGCATTGGCCTTTCTGCGCCGGGGCTACCCAACGAGCAAAACCAGTGTATTGCCTATTTACCCAACAGGCTGAAAGGCCTGGAGAATTTTATGTGGGGTGAGTACCTGGGCGATGCTACCTATGTGCTGAACGACGCCCATGCAGCTTTGATGGCCGAAGCCAGATTCGGGGTAGCCAAAGACAAAAGAAACGTTGTTTTGCTGACACTGGGTACAGGTGTAGGCGGGGGTATTTTAATAAACGGGCATTTGTACCAGGGGCTTGGGCAAATGGCGGGGCATCTGGGGCATATATCTATTAACAGCCAGGAAGAAACCCAAAGCATAGTAGGTATGGTTGGTAGCCTTGAGTACGCCATTGGTAATTATTCTATAGAAAAAAGAAGTCACGGAAAATACAGTTCTACCTGGGAACTCGTAGAGGCCTACCGTAAAGGCGACCACTTTGCTACTTATTTGTGGCTTTCGTCGGTCAGAAAACTCGCTTTGGCTATCAGTTCAATTGCTAATTTATTATCGCCCGAAATGGTGGTGCTGGCGGGCGGAATCACACTGGCTGAAGAAGCGCTTTTTGAGCCGCTGGCCACGTTCATGGATTTGTACGAATGGCGCCCCGGCAATAAAAAAACAAGCATTGCCCAGGCTTACTTCGGCGACATGGCCGGCGCCATTGGTGCAGCCAGTTTTGTACTTACCAAATAGATATTCACCAACATAAAAAAAAGAACATAAACATGAGTGTGATACAGGATTATCTGAACAAGTGTGCCGGAATTGTGGAAACCGTAAAAAAACAGGAAACAGAAATACAAACGGCTGCCCGCTGGTTTGCCGATTCGATTCTGGCCGGACGAATGGTGCACGTGTTTGGCTCTGGCCATAGTCGCATTATGGTAGAAGAAATGTGGCCGCGCTACGGCTCGTTCCCGGGGTTTAATCCGATAGTTGAGCTTTCTTTGACGTTCCATAATCTGGTAGTAGGCGCTAACGGGCAACGGCAGGCCATGTTTCTGGAGAACGTGAGCGGCCTGGCAGATAAAATTCTGCGTAATTTCGATTTATCTACTTTAGATACCGCCCTGGTTATTTCATCATCAGGTACCAATGTAGTGCCGGTTGAGATGGCGGAGATTTTCAGGCAGAGGGGTATTAAAGTGGTGGCACTGGTAACCCATGACCACCTGAAAGCCAGTACTACCAAACGACCCGACCATAAAAAACTGGATGATTTTGCCGATTTAGTACTGGATACCGGCGCCCCCGTAGGCGATTCTATGGTATATGTGCCTAATCTGGATACTCCGGTTTCGCCGGGTTCAACGGTTGGTGGCGCCATGATTATCAACAGCATTAAAGCACAGGTGGCCGATTATTTAACTCAGGCGGGGCATCCGCCAAAAGTACTTACGGCTGGCGCTTTGGTAGGAGCCACAAGGGCAACCGAATTATTTGAAGCCGCTTACGACGAGCATGCTCACCGCATTGCCCGTATGTATGCCAAACTGGGTGTGCCCAGTTATGTGTCAGACACCAACAAAAATTCTGGCTTATAAAACCAGTCAATAGATAAGGCAATTACAAACAGTGGCTACCTCACTAACTAATAAATTGATTGAACTGAAACAAATACAGGCAGAAGATACACGCCAATTGCGGCACAAAGTGATGTGGCCCGACCAGCACCCCGACTTTGTGGTTTTACCTAATGATGCCGAAGGTTTGCATTACGGGCTGTTGGAAAACGGTAATCTGGTGTCGGTTGTTTCGCTTTTCCGCGATGGTCATCAGGCGCAATTCAGAAAATTTGCCACCGATACGGCCGTGCAGGGCAGAGGATACGGCACACAATTGCTGCAATATATGATTGAACAGGCGCTGGCAATGGGTATAAATGAACTCTGGTGCGATGCCCGCGTTACGGCCATCGGATTTTATGAGCGGTTCGGAATGAAGGCCGATTCGGCGGTGTTTCAGAAAAACGGTAAAGATTATGTGCGCATGGGTTTAGTTTTAACAGCTAATAAATGACAAAAACAATATGATTATTTCTTTAATTAAACTACTAGACCGCGATTTGCTGAGGCTGAAAAGAGAGATAGAGGCCTATAAAACTGAAGATTTACTTTGGGTAACACCAGGCGAAATAAGCAATTCGGCAGGGAATCTGTGCCTGCATCTGATGGGAAACCTGAATCATTATATTGGTGCGCAACTGGGCAATACGGGTTATGAGAGAAATAGACCTGTTGAATTCTCTGATAAAAACGTTCCAAGAGCAGAACTGATTGAAAAAATTGAAGCCACCCGATTAATGCTGCCCGCAGTATTAAATACCCTGACGCCAGACCACCTGGCCCACAACCATACTGAAGAGTACAACAATGGGCAAGACACCAACGAGTATTTTCTGATTCATACTTACGGGCATTTTAATTATCATTTAGGGCAAATCAATTATCATAGACGATTAACAGCTAATTAGTGATTGAGTAATTTAGCGAATGAGCTATTTTTATCTGAATTGTTAATCTAAACTTTCAGGTAAATCATTTCGGGTGGCATAATGAGCGAAATCATGAAATCAGCCGCGCCCATTCCAGGTCAAAAATCGCTCATTCACCAAATCACTCATTCACTAACTCACTCATTCACTAACTCACCCATACACTCAGTAAACTATGCAACCTATACCTATCAAAACAACCGTTGTGGGAAGTTATCCTTTTCCGGGTTGGCTTGAATTTTCATCCATGAACCTCGAAAAGTTCGGGGCAGCAGATATTGAAGAAATGATTGAAGATGCCGTTGTGGCGGCCATTCATGACCAGACCACAGCCGGATTGGATGTGATTACCGACGGAGAACAAACCCGGCTGGACTTTAACCTTTCTTTTTACGGGTTCATCAAAGGGCTGGAGCCGAATCATTCCGAAACCCGCAAATTTGGGCCACCCGCGCACGACCAACGCGGCAAGCACTCAATAGTAGAGCCATTAACTGCACCTCGGGGTTTGGGAGCTGTAAAAGAATACCAACGTTTAGCCAGACTGGCACCGGAGGGGCATACCCTGAAAGCCTCAGTGCCCGGGCCATACACGCTCTCGGGCCGTATGCTGCCTGACGGCAAAATCTATAAAGACCGCTTTGAGGTAACTGAGGGGCTGCTGCCTTTTGTAAAAAAAGAACTGGGAGACCTTGTGGCTGCCGGTTGCACCGAGATAACCGTTGATGAACCCTCAATGTCGTGCTATGCTTACAAAGAAGATACCAAACGCTTTGTAGATATATTTAACCGCACTATTGAAGGTGTGGTGGGTAAAGCCCGAGTTTCAACACACTTGTGTTTTGGCAATTTTAAAGGCCGTCCGGTTGGATACAGAAAACTACATCCGATGCTACCTGATTTTCTGGATATGAACGTAGACGAGATTCATATTGAAATGGCTAACCGTGAGTTTGACGAAGTGGCGCTTTTGGCAGAATTTGCCCAAAAAATGGATGTAGCCGTTGGTATCATAGATGTGAAAAATTACTACTGCGAAACCATCCAGGATGTAATTGAAAGGATACAATTATGTTTGAAATATGTGCCGGCAGAAAAACTGGCTGTTGCACCAGATTGTGGCTTGAGCCAGACGGCCCGCTGGGCATCGCGCCAGAAACTGAAAGCCATGTGTGCCGGCGCCAAAGCAGTAAGGCAAAAACTGGGGTTTGCTTAATTTTGGGTAAGGCTTTGTTAAAATTCATTCGGGGAGATGTAAGCCGTTTATATCGCCCCGAATGATTATTGAGTGATTACTAATTAACCAGATTCTCTAATTTTTTAGCTTGTTTTTTTGTGATTTTTATAATGCTGCCGTGCCTCATGCCTTGCGGGAAATGGATGGTGGGCGAAACCTCCTGCCAGTTAACCAGGTCTGTTGAACGGTAGGCGCCATAGTAATGAGGTTTGGTGTAGTGGTCGAAATACACATAATAATAATCGCCGATTTTGATAGCTGACGGACCCTCCACCCAGCTGCCTGAAAAAGACTCACTCAGGTTTCTGAATGGCCCGGCGGGGGTATCGCCTACCGCAAAACGCAGGTTTTTCCTGACGGGTTTCAAACGTTCGTCCTTAAAAAACAGATAAAACTTGCCTTTATCTTCCAGCAAAGTAGCATCAATTGAGTTAAAGCCGGGGTCATAAAACAGACTTGTTTCGCTGAACGTCTCAAAATCTTTGGTACGTACATAATAAAACCGGTGGTGATATTTGTCTTCACTCAGATTGCTGCCATCTACGGTTTCGTTTCCTTTCACCGTTGATGACCAGATAATAAGCCAGTCTTTTTGTGCCTTATCATAAAACAATTCAGGCGCCCATACATTTCTAACCAGCCCTGTTTCATTTTTTAGCACAGGTATTGCCTTTTGCGCCGACCAGTTTATCAGGTCTTTTGAGTTGGCGTAGCCTATCACCCGGCCATTCTTGCCATTCCAGGAGATCGTCCAGACCATGTGAAAAGTACCATCAGGGCCTTGCTTAATGTCGGGGTCACGCATCAGATTATCCGGGTGATTAATCTGTGGCTTCAAAAAAGACTGATCGCCCTTTAGCGCCCACCAGTCATGGCCATTTTTACTTAATGCCAGATGCAGGCCGTCTTGCCCGTTATCGCGGAAAGATGTAAACAGATAATAAGATTTCTTTTGTGCGAAAGTGGCAGCAGAGCAAATCAGAAAAAGGAACAGTAGTTTGTGTTTCATTTTTATTTGTGTGTGTTAGGATAAAACTCTTGGAACGCCCCGAACGGGTTTCGAGCCTGAATTTATTTTTCAAAATTAAAGGAAATATTAACTTGACAGTGAATAAATTTACCCCCTAATAAAACATAGGTTTTTATTTTAGAAGCGTACTTATTAGGCATTCTTTTAAGTATCGAAAGAAATTCTAACAGACTAGGTCCCGTAGGGATGAAATATCAGTAGATTAAGATTTAAGTTATGCTTTTGTATCCCGTCAGGGATAGTATATTCATTGGCTGAGAATTAAATATACCGTCCCGAAAGGACTCAGTTTGTTTGGTCATAATATATTCTACCGATATAACATCCCTGACGGGATACAAAACCCTGAGAACGAATGAATACCTATCCTCTATCTCTAGAAGAGATTATTCACGTAGCCTTAAATCAGTCGGCTTATATAAATTAAAGAAATCCTTTGTTTTTTTAGCGACCAAGTTTATTCATAGAAAAGGAAGCTATCAAATGGCGCTCTCGCGCAAAATGGGCAGGCTCATGCAATGAGAACCGCCGCGTGCTCTTGAGAGCTCGGCTGACGGAAGCATAATAATGGTATCTGTCAAAGTTTCCGGGTTTAACTCGTTATTTTCAAATTTTTCTAGCAATTCGGCGGCATGAATAGTTTTAAAGCCTGCATTTCTGAACGCCTGCGCCGTGTGGTCGTTGCGGTCGTAGCCAATTGCCACTCCGGCTTTCAACGCCAGCAGGTTGCAGGAGTCTGTCCATTGTTCACGGGCGCCATACGGAAACTGGTTATTGCCGGAGTAAATAAACTTGATGTCGTCATAGCAATTCAGGTCGTCTTTGGTAACCGAGGTAAGCAGGTCTTCCAGATTAGCAAAGTCGCGTATTTTTACACCATCATCTTTATTGATAAACTGCTTAATGGTAAGCGATTCATAGCCGGGTTTCTGTCCCAGTTTTTCCCATATTTTCTGCCTTTCGGCTTCTTCATGTACCCTGCCTAATGACCCTAGCAGCACCCACACATTACACTTTATTTGTGTAAATATGGTATCAATGTGCATGTAATCTCTTTTTTGCGGAATCTTCACAATGGTTACCTTCTTCACAACCTTACGGGTAAAAAGCAAATCAATGGCTTGCCGGGCTGCCTCTACTGTGGTGCGTTCGCTAACGCCAATCAGCAGGTGGTTAGGGGCTACCATCATTACGTCTCCGCCTTCAAGGGTGTTCAGGCGGTCTTCCTGTTCATCTTCAGGCAGCAAAAAGTGGTTTTCATCTTCGGTAATCTCAATTATTTTTCCTCTTAAATCAGCAAAAAGGGCATGGTTAAAAAAGATGTACCTGGCCAGCAGCGACTCACGCGTGCGGGCATATTTGGCAGGTTTGTTAAGCAACAGGTGGTCGTTTACTACGATGCCTATGTCTCGTGTAAAAATCAGATTCGGTATCGGCGGAAACAACATTTTATTGTTGGGCATGGTGCCGGTTATCAGCACTTTTGCCAGTTCATTTACTGATAAATGAGCCAGCTGGTTCTGAAACTGAAACGAACACTCTTCCACGGCACAAACGGCCGCTACCAGCTGAGTGCGCACTTCGGGCAGGTCCAGAATGTCTTTCAGTAGTTTTTCAAATTCAATTACCTTGTCTGAATGAAAATACTTTTCTTTTTCAGGTTTATAAAAATCACGACTGGTATCGGCATCAATTTCTTTCAGCTTGCCTTTTACCTTTTCAGGGTCCAGAAAATACAACAGAATTTTAACGTAATAGTCGTACTCGTCGCGGCGCATGGTTTGCAGATGCACAATGTCTTCAAAAAGCCAGTCCTGCGCTTTTGAAGGTACAACCTTGCCCAGACCGCTATCAGGGCTATGAATAATCAGGCGGCGTAAAGTGCCTACTTCAGAAGAAACAAATATATTTGACATAACAAGGAATCAATTAAAGGGAGTTTTTATGTATGAATTGTTGATTGATTTAACCTGCAGCATAAGATTAAATCTTCGGGATAGATAAATTAACATTCACATTAGTAAAACCCAAATTGCGCCATAAAAAACAGAATGGCAAAGAATGTAACAGGAATAAGTAGGGGTAGGTATAATAATGGCTTAGCCGAAGTGCCCCTATCAGAAACCTGATAAGCGTTCTTTGGTAGTGAATTGATATGCTCGTTGAAAAATGCCATTTTATTTAGCAAAAATACAAGATAAGTCAGTTATTCCAAAACCGGGTCTTTTTCTTGGGTTTTTCTTCTTCACAAATTCATTAATTGAACCAAACTTTTGAAAAAACATTCCTAAATTGCGTTGTCCATTTTAAAAATGCAAATGGTTGAATCTAAAATTATGAGTGCGACTACCCGCACTGATGAGCGCCCGAAAGAATCAAGACTACTTTTGTTATTTTTCCTACACAATTTCTTTATTAGTATAGGAACCGTTTTAGTATATGTTTCGGCGAACCTGATTTTACTGGAACACCACCCCGAAGTATCGCTGCCCATTGCTTATATTGTTTCTACTTTTGCCATGATGGGCGTAGGGAAAATCTACGAGTATTATGAGCATCATCTGGTACTGAAAAAACTGAGCGTACGTGTGTTGCTGGCTGTGCTGGTGCTGGCCATTATTATGGGTGTTATTCTGTTTTTTAACCATTCAACCGCAGTAGCCATTGGTATTATGGTTGGCTTCAGGGTTATCTATCTGTTGGTTAATCTTGAGTTCTGGGGGGTGTCGGCCCTGGTTTTTGATGTACGCCAGAGCAAGCGTTTGTTTAGTGTCATAGGCTCAGGCGATGTACCAGCCAAGGCCATAGGCGCCATTCTGGCGGCGCTTATCCATTCTACCTCGGTGCTGGCCATATTGGTACTGGTTGCATTTGTAACCTTTTTGCTGGCTTTTTTAACACAGAAAAAGACTTTTGAAATAACAGATATCCCTAGTCATCATCAAAATAAAGTACGCAGGCATACAGAGTCCAGAATGGTAGAAACCCTTTTTGGCGGTAGCCAGCTGGTTTTTGAAATGTGTATCGGGCTGGTAGCCATTGCGGCTTCGGCCACCTGGATTGAGTACAATTTCTTTGTAAACGTAAAGTACAAGTTCCATTCACAGCACGATGTTATCACCTTCGTTGGCTATTTGCTGGCTATTACCTATGCCATCTCAACCGTAGTGAAGTTGCTGTTTTCTAGCAAGGTAATTGATAAATTCGGGCTCAAAAACGCGCTGCTGCTGTTACCTATCGGCACTTTGCTGATGTCGGTGTTTCTGGTGGGGATGTCTTCTTATAAGCAGGACGAAAGCTCGCTTCTGTTTGATTTCAGCGCGGCATACCTGTGCTTTGAGGTACTCCGCCGAACGGCCTTCGACCCGGTTTTTCTGGTTATGTTTCAGCCCTTATCAACCCAGCAGCGTTTAAAAGGCCATACCCTGGCAAAAGGTTTTTATGAGCCACTGGGTATGGGCATTGCCGGTATTCTGTTGCTGATTGCCTATTTTGTGCATTCATCTCAAATCTGGATAGCTTTCGCCCTCACCGTAATATTGTCTTGGCTGGCCTTGTATTTTCTTAACAAAGCCTACAAACGCTATATAATAGAGTTGAAAAATGCGCTCAGCAAACGCTTCCTGAAAAGTAACGAGCTGGTGGTACAGGGCGACGCACTGAGTATTATTCTGAAAAATCTGACCAGCAATAAACCCGAAGAAGTAATAAGCGCCATAGACTGGATTGTAAAATTTGAACCAAAGGTAATTCAGAATCAGGTTTCTTTTCTGTTGAAGAACAATTCAGAGAAAGTAAGGCTGCATATTTTAACCGTTATTAAAAGCCAGCATCTGGTTATTGACTCACAGTTTTTGCAGGGTTTTAATGAACACGAGCTTAACCCGCAGGTAAGGCGGATATCGGCAGAAATTGCCTGTGCGCAGGCAACAAGCCCCGGGCAGCGGTCGGTTTATCTTAACTCTGACAACATATATACCGTACAGGGCGCCATAATTGCCTGCTGGCGATTACAACATGATGAAGCCAAAGAAAAACTTGACCGTTTGTGCGACGAAACCAAACCTGAGCAACTGATTGTAGCGCTTGAGATAATTGAACTGCTACGCCTGAAAGAATACGAAACTATAGTAAGGATATGCCTTGAAACAGGTACTGGCGCTATCAAAGAAAAAGCCATTGAGGTAGCGGGGGCTATTGATTCGGCTTTGCTGATAAAAGGTCTGGTGCATTTGCTGGAAGACCGCCAGTGGGGTAAAAAAGTTATTAACAGCCTTATCAGGTCTGGTGGCAGAGGATTTGCCGAAGTGGAGGCCTTATCAAAAGGCGGAGATACAGCTCTGTTGCAAAAAGTGGTATTGTTCAGCGAAAAATACCAGAGCCTTGCCAGCGAACGACTGTTGGTCAGGCTGGCACAGAATGAGTCGCTGAACGTGCGGCAAATGGCGCTTAAAGTGTTGGGCAGACGCACCAATAGCGAAAACTATGAAGCTTTGTTTGAGAATCTGCTACAGGAAGAACTGTCTCATGCCTATCAGTTGCTGAATGGTTTTGGTGTGCTGGATGAAGACATACTTAATTATGAACTGGGGCAGTCTTCAAACCGGATTTTTTATTTGTTGATGCTGCTGTATGAAAAGGAAATGGTGCAGGATGCCATGATGGGTGTTGAGCATTCATCAAAAGAAAAGAGAGCCAATGCGCTTGAGATTCTGGATAACATTATTCCGAGGGCCATTTACAAATGTTTGCATACGATACTTGACGATTCTGAGATTGATAAGAAAATTCAGGTTTTTGAGGCCTATTTTACTGAAAAACCGGTGCCGGTGCCTATTATTGAGTATATACTTGAAAAAGGCAGCAATGCCTTTGGCGACTGGACAATAGTGGTGGCGCTGAAATCGTGGAATCTGAGGGGGCAGTATAACCAGCTCTTTGAAAAATACCTGTTGAATCAGAAAAAACTGTTTCAGGAAGCAACCGCGGCCATTGTTAAAAAAGAACTTTATCTGAAAGAAAAATATAAAGAAATAGTAGCTATGCAACACGGACATGATGAAAACGAAATATCTGAACTGGAGCGCGTAATTGTATTAAAAAACACCCAGTTGTTTGCCGAAACACCCGAGAACGTGCTGACCTCTATTGTGCCTATTATGAATGAGGTAACGTATCATGAAGGAGAAGAGGTTTTTCAGAAAGGCGCCATCGGTAATTGCATGTACGTTATTTATTCGGGCGAGATTGGCATTGTAGACCATGATGTACTTTTTGCCACCATGGGCAAAGGAGATATTTTTGGCGAACTGGCTCTGCTCGACTCCGAGCCTCGTTCGGCTACCGCTGTTGCGAAAAGTGATGTGCTGCTTTTCAGAATTGATCAGGACGATTTCTTTGACCTGATGGAAGAGCGCGACGAGTTATTGCGTAGTGTGCTACGAATACTCTGCCAGCGTATACGCAGGCAGAATGATAAACTGAAAAGGTTGTCGGCGGTTTAAATGCCGCTATATAGGGCTTTTAATTCATTCAGCCTTTTTTGTTTGGCTTCATTCCGCCATTTACGGGCTGTTTCGGTCCAGTACTGGTGGTTTTCCAGAAAACTAATTTGTATTTTATTCCAGCTGTCGTGGTCAGTAACCAGTTCGCGTTCTTGTAATTCATCAAAAAGTGTTTGGGCAACAGCTTCAAAATCATCTCTGCCCAGATAATCAAGGTCTGCATCAGCAATAATTCTTTCCAGATGGGTGGTCGGGCTTTGCGGTATTCTGGTGGCCATTATCATGCCACAGATAACCTCAATTTGGCTATGATTGTAACCAAAATTCGGCAACGATACCCGGGCAAGTCGGCAACTTTCTGCTTCATGTTCGTTGTAAGTGGTTATAAAGCCTATGTCATGGTAAAGCGCAGCCGTTTGTATCAATATCAGCGTTTTACTATCATTTATACCTTCTGCAACGGCCAGTTGCAGTGCAGCATTGGTTACGTCAATTGTATGATGCACACCATGATAATAGAGCGAATCTGATAAATTCTCGTCAAGTTTATCAAAAACATAGTTTTCTGCTTTCTGAATATCCATTTACTGCCAGTTTTTTTGCCCTATTGCCTTTCGTGTATTTATGGTGCAAATATTGTCACAAATTTTATTCAAATAATCCAAAGCTGTTTCTTTTTTACTACAATCAGTATAAATTTTGTGCTAAACCGACTCTAAAATTGGATTTTGAAGGATTTTCGTTATTTTTGATTAAATTCAGAAGTGCAGGTAAGCAGTGCCCGCCACAACCGGAAACGCCTGCCATGTTTGGAGGCCAGGCAAACTAAGGTTATTATTACACCGCCAATTTAATTTATTAACCAAATGACTGACTAATTCTGCCCGTTTTATGAAATTTGATTTTAGTGACTTAGCGCAGAAAACCCTTTTTACCTTTTTAGTATTCAGGTTTCTGAGAACCTATTATGATACAGCAAAAAGGTTTCCTGAGAAGGATATGCTGCTGAAGCGGGGCTGGCTGTATGTAATTCCGGTTATTGTTATTTCTCAGCTTCCCTGGTTCAGATTTTTCAAATACCATTTCTACGAAATCTTCGTACTGATAGGGTCTTTCTTTATATATAAGGCCAGATACAACCGCAGTACCAATGTTTTATGGACAGCGGTTTTTCCGCTGGCAACTGTTTTTATTGCCAATGGTTTGCTGAGGCTGGTAGCACGGTCCTTTTTTAATGAATACTCTGAACTGTTTGATATTGCTCAGGGTTTTGCCGTTTGCTGGATGATTGGCTTTGGTTTTTATGCCCACAAGCAAAACAAAGTTGAGTTGCAGCAAAGGCAGAAAGCAGAAGAAGAACGCCTGCGCAACGAAGCCAAAAAGCTGGAGCTGGAATATCAGGTTGCCCAAAGAACTGCCGAGTTGCTAAAACAGAAAGAAGCGCTTGAAGAAACCGTTGAAGAGTTGATATCTACCCAGAAACAACTGGTGCAGGCAGAAAAAATGGCATCGCTCGGTGAACTGACGGCCGGAATTGCGCATGAGATACAGAATCCGTTGAATTTTGTAAATAACTTCTCTGAACTAAGTGTTGAATTGGCCAAAGAACTGCAAGAGGAACTGGAAAGAGACGAGCAGGACAAAGACCTGATTGCCGATTTGGTGAGCGACCTGGTGCAGAATCAGGAGAAAATTAACCATCATGGCAAGCGCGCGGCCAGTATAGTGCGCGGTATGCTGCAACACAGCCGGGCAAGCACAGGCCAAAAAGAAGAAACCGATATAAACGACCTGGCCGATGAGTACCTGCGGTTGTCTTACCACGGGTTGCGTGCCAAAGACAAGACCTTCAATGCCGATTTTAAAACTCACCTGGACCCCGATGTGCCTAAGGTAAATATTATTCCGCAAGATTTTGGCCGGGTGTTGCTTAACCTTTTCAACAACGGTTTTTATGCCGTGCAGGAAAAAGCCAGGCAAAACATGAATGGCTATAAGCCCACCCTTGAGGTAATAACCCAGATGAACAAAAAAGACAATGAAATAATTATACGTGTAAAAGACAACGGAACCGGAATACCCGATAGCGTAAGGAACAAGATTTTTCAGCCGTTTTTTACAACCAAACCTACGGGGCAGGGCACAGGGCTGGGCTTATCGCTGGCTTTTGATATTATCAGCAAAGGGCATGGCGGAACACTGGACGTAACGTCGGTTGAAGGAGAAGGAACCGAATTTCTGATTACAATACCGGTTGGGTAAAAAAATATCCGGGAATAGTCAACTCACCAATCGTTAAATCACAATTAATCCAATACTCAATTTTAAAGAGAGATTTTTTACCCTGCATGAAGCATATATACCTGTTATTTATAGTTTTTGTAGTTTTTCAGAGTCAGGCTCAGAAAAAAATAGTTTTTAGCCCTGTAGACGATATTCCTGAAATTGGTGTTGGCCTGGCGAATCACTGGAAGTGGCACGCCGGTGATAACAAGTTATGGGCAAAGCCTGATTTTAACGACAGCCTATGGAACAAAATAACGGTTCTTGAGTCGATGAATGACCATCCGGATCTGGCTAAGGCGAAAATTGCTTGGTTGAGACGCCCGATGCAGGTAACCAAAGAATTTGTAAATAAGCCATTGACGCTCATTGTAAACCAGATGGGCGCATCTGAAATTTATCTTGATGGCGTATTGCTTCATAAACTTGGGGTAGTTAGTACAGACCCTTCTAAAGAAAAAACACAAGCCTATGCCACTGCACTGCCTATTAACATGGCCGATACCAATATACATGTGTTGGCAGTTAGGTACTCGTTTTCTGGCAGTAATTTCTTTTATCCGGGCACCAGCTCGCAGATATTTGGTTTGAAGATTTTTAAAACACAAGACATAGGCAATTTTATAGAGAGAAAATCGCATCGGTCTCTTGGGTTTAATTACCTGTTTGCCGGGGTGTTTCTTGTTTTTGCCCTTTTGCATTTCCTGTTTTTCGTCTCAAACCCTGTCAAGAAAGTTAGCCTCAGCCTGGGTCTTACCATGTTGTTTCTTACCATAGGCTTTTTTCTTCGCGGTTTTGAGCAGATTCAAACCGATATTTCTAATAGAGAGATACTGAGCCTTATTACTCTGACGGCCACCTACCTGGGTATTTTGCTGATTAACGTTTCGTTGTATCAGTATCTTAATCAGAAATACGGTCTAATATTTTATGCTGTGGCTTTATTGGTTACAGGCGGCCTATTGTGCAATATTTTTGCCATAGAATTGCCTTTGTATGTTGAGGTATGGTTGCCTTTTCTGCTGTTGTTTGTTGATTTCATCAGGGTAAGTGTCCTTGCTGAAAAAAGAGGCGACTCTAACGCTAAAGTACCTATTTACTCGCTTGTGGTGGTAGCCTTTAGTGCGGCAGCCGGTGTTATTACGTTAATGATAGGTGGTTTTTCGGGTGCCGGTTCAGATAGCGTTGTGTTAACCATAGGCCTGTTTATCATTGTGATTATGTTTTTCAGCATACCCATCGGGCTTTCGCTTTCGCTGGTAAGAGAGTATTCAAGAACGCATAAGTCTCTGACCAGAAAACTCATTGAAATTGAAGAACTATCGGCAGAAAACCTGGCTCATGAGCAGGAGAAACAGCAGATACTGACCGCCCAGAACGAAATGCTGGAAAAGCAGGTAGCAGAACGCACAGCCGAACTGGCCAGGTCGCTGGATGATTTGAAAAAAACACAGACCCAGCTGATACAAAGCGAAAAGCTGGCATCGTTGGGAGAACTCACCGCCGGAATAGCCCACGAGATTCAGAATCCGCTTAATTTTGTCAATAATTTCTCTGAATTGAGCAAAGAACTGATAGATGAGCTCCAGGAAGAACGCGCCAGACCTGAACGTGACGAAGCGCTGGAAGAAGAATTGCTAGGCGACATTGCCCAGAACCTGGAGAAAATTAACCATCATGGCAAAAGGGCCAGCAGCATTGTGCGGGGTATGCTTGAGCATTCGCGCTCAAGTACAGGCAAAAAAGAACCGACAGACATAAACGCCATGGCCGAAGAATACCTTCGGCTGGCGTATCATGGTATAAGGGCTAAAGACAAGAGCTTTAACGCCGATTTTAAAACAGACCTGGATGCCAACCTGCCCAAAGTGCCGGTTATTGCACAGGATTTTGGCCGGGTATTGCTTAATCTTATCAACAATGCCTTTTATGCCATTAAAGATATGGAGGGTAAGGGGCAGGTAATTGTACAGACCCGGCAAATAAGCAACCAGATTGAAATAAAAGTAACAGATAATGGAGTGGGCATACCAGATGCCGTAAAAAGCAAGATTTTTCAGCCGTTTTTTACTACCAAACCTACAGGGCAGGGTACGGGTCTGGGGCTGTCGCTGGCGTATGACATCATTACCAAAGGCCACGGCGGAACCCTCAATGTAGAAACAAAAGAAGGAGAGGGAACAACGTTTGTTATCAAATTGCCTTATCTTTGACATAATAATTAATAGAATAACCCGGTAAAAATGAAAATTTTAGTTGTTGACGACGAAGAAGACGTAAGAACATTATTTCAGCAGCGCTTTCGAAGAGAGATACGTTCTGGTGAGTTTGAGTTTGCTTTCAGCGGCTCAGGAGAAGAAGCGCTTACGTATCTGGAAGGGCAGGATTTAGAGGCTATTCTTATTTTGTCAGACATCAACATGCCGGGCATGAGCGGGCTTGAGCTACTCAGGCAAATACGGTCTGAATCGCCCAAAGCACCGCCAACTGTGATGATGATTACTGCTTATGGAGACGAGCAAAGTCATGCCCAGGCCATGAGCCTTGGGGCGAACGATTTCCTGACCAAGCCTTTGGATTTTGCAGAATTAAAACAAAAACTTAAAAGCTCGATATGAACGCCAAAATAATGGTAGTGGACGATGAGGCAGATTTGGAGACGCTCATCAAACAGAAATTCCGTAGACAGATTCGAGAGAAAACCTATGAGTTCAGCTTTGCACAAAATGGTGTGGAAGCTCTGAAGATATTGCAGGAAGCACCGGATATTGATATGATACTGAGCGATATCAATATGCCGGAAATGGACGGCCTCACGCTGTTGAGTAAGATTTCAGACGTAAACCCGCTTTTGAAAGCTGTTATTGTATCTGCCTACGGCGACATGGACAACATCAGGGTGGCAATGAACCGGGGCGCTTTTGATTTCCTGACCAAGCCTATCAACTTTGAAGACCTGGAGCTTACCGTTGAGAAAACCATCAAGCACGTGATTCAGTTACGGCAGACACTGCAGGCCATCAAAGAAAACAACATTCTTAAAATGTATGTAGATGAAACCGTGCTGAAATTCATGAACAGCCACGAGTTTGAGACCTCGCTCACGGCCAACGAAACCATAGAGGCTACCGTAGTTTTTATTGATATATGCGGGTTTACATCTATTTCAGAGAAAGAATCGCCCGATACTGTGGTGAACCTCATCAACAAATATTTTGATGTAATGGTGAAGGGTATCATAGAGCAGGGTGGCTACGTTGATAAATTTATGGGCGATGCCGTAATGGCTGTTTTTAAGGGAGATTATCACCTTGACCGCGCCATTGAAGCATCTCTGGCGGTGCGGTCGGCCATTGCCAAAATTGAAGAGGTATTGCCTAATCATGCTACTTATACGCCTAAGGTTTCAATTGGTGTAAACACCGGCGAGATGATATCAGGCAACATCGGGTCGGCTTCTTTGCGCCGCCTTGATTACACAGTAATTGGCGACACCGTAAACACTGCCCAGCGCCTGCAGGCAGCAGCCAAACCAAGCCAGATTATCATCAGCCAGGCTACCTACGAAAAAGTGAAGGAGTCTTTCAATTGCCAGGAGGTAGGCGAAACCAGCCTTAAAAACAAAGCTCAGGCGGTTAAATTGTATGAGGTAGTTGCATAAGGTTGCCTGTATCTGCTTTTGCTTATTTGTTTTATTGCCAGATGTTTAGCGGCAAATGGGTTGTTTCTTGCAGATTTTGTTGATAATCAGTTAAATTTTAAAGAACATACGGAACGAGCAGCCCTTATTTGGGGTTATTAATTAAAAAAATAAGAATAGCATCTTGGTTATTTTGGTTGTATCTTTGCAGTTTAATTTTTAGAATCTAAAAGAGTACACAAACCGTCTGTAGTCAAGTATCATTTAAAATAAAGCTTAAAAAATGCTCACTATCAGTAATTTACACGCGAGAATTGAGGAGAAGGAAATATTACGTGGAATAAATTTTGAAGTAAAACCCGGCGAAGTTCATGCCATTATGGGGCCAAACGGCTCGGGTAAAAGTACGCTTGCTTCTGTTCTGGCAGGTAGAGAAGACTATGAAATAACCAGCGGTACCGTTGAATTTAACGGTAAAGATTTACTAGGTATGTCTCCTGAAGAAAGAGCCGCAGAAGGCATCTTTCTTGCATTTCAGTACCCGGTTGAAATACCCGGCGTAACCACCATTAATTTCCTGAAAACTGCTCTGAACGAAATCCGTAAATATAACGGGCAGGAGTCGCTTGATGCCGCGCAGTTTCTGAAAAGAATGAAAGAAAAAGCGAAGCTGGTAAAGATTGACGACACCCTGCTGAAACGCTCTTTGAACGAAGGGTTCTCTGGCGGTGAGAAAAAACGTAACGAGATTTTCCAGATGGCCATGCTTGAGCCGCAGCTTTGTATTCTTGACGAAACCGACTCTGGCCTTGATATTGACGCACTCAGAATTGTAGCCGAAGGTGTTAATAAACTAAGAGACGAAAACCGCTCTTTTATTGTAGTTACGCACTATCAGCGTCTGCTTGATTACATCGTACCAGACTTTGTACACGTTTTATACAAAGGAAGAATTGTTAAAAGTGGCACCAAAGAGCTGGCCCTTGAGCTGGAAGAAAAAGGCTACGACTGGATTAAAGCCGAGGTTGATTCGCTTGAAGTAGCGTAAGTATCAGTTATGATAACCGTTCAGGTATCCGGCAGTCCGCAACCCGCAGGTCATTATGCACACGCCGTTGTGAGCAACGGTCTTGTTTTTACATCGGGCATATTACCCATTAAAATTAAAACTTCTGAAAAGCTGCCTGTTGAATCCGGAATTGAAGAACAGGCCGCCGTGGTTTTTGATAATCTGAAACAAATACTGGCAGAAGCCGGAAGCGATGCCACCAAGGTTGTGAAAGCAACGGTGTACATTACAGACGGAGACCACTGGGGAGTTGTTAATCAGCTTTATGCCACTTTTTTCGGAAACCACAAACCTGCCCGGTCTATCATTCCTGTTAAAGAATTGCATTTTGGTTATCAAATAGAATTAGAAGCAGTAGCAGAATTATAAGATGAGTTCTATAGAAAATAAAGATTTAAAAAATCAGTTAATGGCTGATTTTCAGACCCTTGAGGCGCAACTGAACGGCAAGAGTGTTTTGCCTGTAAACCAGTTACGTATTGAGGCCATGAAAAACTTTGACAGGCTGGGTTTTCCCACTATCAAGCATGAAGAGTGGAAATACAGCAATGTTTCAGCGCTTACCAAACAAAATTATAATTTTGATGCGGGTTCTGATTTCAGCGATAAAGACTTACAGGATATTCACCTGCCTAATCTGAAAGGTAACGTTCTGTATTTTATAAATGGTGTTTTTCATGCCGAACTGTCTAAAATAGAAAGCCCCGGCGAACACCTGCAGGTGGTACCTTTTGCCGAAGCTCAGCAAAAAATGCCTGAAATAGTTAATCAGTATTTCGGGCAGTATGCCGACTACAAGAGTGATGCTTTTACTGCCCTGAACACAGCCTTGGCAAAAGATGGCGTTGTAGTACATATAGCAGACAACAAAACGCTTGAAGAACCGGTTATTCTACGGTTTATTGGTGATACCCGCAAAGAAGACGTAGGAGCGCACGTACGGAACCTGATTGTAGTAGGTAAAAATGCAGAGGTAAAAATTGCAGAAGCCTACCGCACAATTGGTGATAACAGATACTTTATAAATACTGTTACCGAGTTTGTGCTTTTTGAAGATGCCCGCGCCGACTACTATAAAGTACAGAACGAAAGCGACAAAGCGCATCATATTGGTACTACACAGGTGTATCAGAAAGATAAAAGCTATTTCTATGGCGCTACGGTTACTGTTAACGGTGGCTTTGTAAGAAATAACCTGAATATTGTGTTAGATGGCGAACACATTGAAAGCCATCTTTTTGGTTTGTATGTACCCAGCGGTAAGCAACACATAGATAACCATACACTGGTTGACCACCGGAAACCTAACTGCCAGAGTAACGAGCTGTATAAGGGTATATTGATGGAGAAGTCAACCGGTGTGTTTAATGGTAAAATATTTGTGCGTGAAGATGCGCAAAAAACAAATGCGTATCAGAACTGCCGCAACGTGGTTACGTCTGACGAGGCCACTATGAATACCAAACCACAGCTGGAAATATGGGCCGATGACGTGAAGTGTTCGCACGGTACTACCACCGGTAAACTGAATGACGAAGCCATTTTCTACATGCAGTCGCGCGGGATTCCCAAAAACGAAGCGATACGTTTGCAGTTATTGGCCTTTGCAGAAGATGTGGTATCTCAAATCAAGATAGATTCGATCAAAGAATATCTGGAAGGTCTGATTACCGAAAAACTCGGTGTATTAAGCAAGTAAGATAGAGCTTTTTATATAAAAAATACCCGGTGCATCTAAGCCCCGGGTATTTTTGTGGGCAGGGGTTTGGTGTGTATCAGAGCCCCTGTAAAATCTTTACCTAACGTTGCAGGTAATTCTCAATCTTGGTAAGAATTTCTTTCTGCCGGTACGGTTTCGGCAGGTAATCATCAAAGCCTGCTTCTTCCAGGGAAGAAGAGTCTTTCAGAAACACATCGGCTGTCAGGGCAATAATAAACGGCTGGTCGGTTTCCTGATAAATTTCCCTGATAAGTTTAGAGGTCATGATACCATTTATACCCGGCAACTGAATATCCATAAAAATCAGGTCATACTTGTTTTTTCTGGCTTCTTCAACGGCTTTTTCTCCGGTTTCAACAATATCAAAGTTATCCATTACCCCTTCCAGTATCCGTTTCAGAATCTTCTGGTTAAACTCGTTGTCTTCAACTACCAGTACGCTATGGTTAGCCAGAATTTTAGTTGGCTTAGTTTCCTGCTTTTGTACCTGCTTAATGCCGATATCGTTTTTAAATACCCATTTCTCAACCATTTTCATTAAGTTTTTCAACTTTAATGGTTTTATTAGCACTTCTTTGTATCCCCATTTCTCGCACGACTTAGCCTCTTTTTCATGACTGTAAGACATAGCCAGAACCGGCACGCTTTCAGGGATACCCATTTCATGCAAATAACGAATGGTTTCTTCCATCTTGCCATTTACCTGCATAGAATCAATAAGTATCATTGAAGGCTGTTTTATCGGAGTATTAAAGAAACCCTCTACCGTGCATGATGATATCAGCTCCAGCTTTTTATCTTTAAAATACTGGTTGAAGGTTTCAACGGCTTGTTCTGCATTTAACGACCAGATACAGGTATCGGCATTGGCGTACTTGTTAAACAAGTCGCCCATCAGAATAGGCCGGGAGTCGGTGTTTTCGTATGGAATTTCAAAGAAAAATTCGGCACCATGGCCGGCTTTGCTTTTTACGCCAATTTCGCCGCCCATCATTTCGGTCAGGCGTTTACAGATAGCCAGCCCAAGGCCTGTACCGCCCGAATGCTTGTTGGTTAGTTGCTTGAAGCGGTCAAAGATAAGCTCTTGTTCGCCGGCTTCAATACCTTTGCCCTGATCTATTACCTTACAAGATAAAGTGGGTTTGCCGTCTTTAATGATTGCAGATACCTTGATAGTAACCCAGGCGCCAACCGGCGAAAATTTAACGGCGTTAGAAATAAAGTTAAGCACTATCTGCCGCAGCCGGTTGCGGTCGCCTTTAACATACACCGGCAGATTAGGGTTAAGCATAACCCTTAACTGTATGCCTTTTTCAAGGGCAGTGGCATAGAAAACATCTACGCAGTCGTCAAATAACTCAACTGTCGAGAAAACCTCGGGCTGAATTACCAGTTCTCCGGCCTCAATCTTTGAATAATCAAGGATATCATTAATCAGCGAAATGAGGCTTTCGCCGCTTTTCTTGATTATATTTACCAGTTCAAATTGTTCGTTAGAAAGCGCCGTGTTCTCAAGCAGACTCACAGCCCCGATAACGCCGTTCATGGGGGTGCGTATTTCGTGGCTCATGTTAGCCAGAAAAGTGGTCTTCATCAGGTTGTCGCGGCGTTCTTTTTCAGCCAGATGAATCAGCTGATGGTTAATATCCTGCAAGCGTTCTTCTACCTGCTCTTCAATGGTTACATCTTCAAAAATCCATATCCGGCCCGAATACCTGTTTACGTGTATCAGCTGCGTAATTACATTGTAGGTGCGGTTTATAGGGGCGGCAAATTTCCAACGCCAGCGGTCTATTGAGTTAGAGAACATCAGTTCCTGCATCCGGTTTTGAACTTCCTCTTTGTTCTGCAGTTTGTTAAGCAGGTTGCTGAATCCCTCTGCTATGGTTTGCGAGGTAATTGGCACATCAGAAGACAACCCGAATAAATCATAGGCTTTGGTGTTCATAAATACGCCATTGGCGCTTTCATCAACAAATACAATGGGTATGGGGCTTTTACTCAGAATAGACTCAAAACGTATGTTCAGTTCAGTGAGTTCGGTGGTGGTCTGGTAGGTAGATACAATTTCTTCAAACCGTATCTTGCTCAGCAAAGAAAAATAACGGTATCCGTTATTGATGGGCATATCTGGCTGGCAGACTTTTACCAGCAAACCAGAGGTATGATCGGTTTTGATGGTCTGCACAATCACTTTCTTTTCAGTTTCTTCAAAACTGAAAAGGCCTTCGGTATCTTCAATTACTTTAAAGTTGCAATCAAGCATATCCTGAACCTGGAGGAAGGGAATATTGCGCCCGACCAGCTGAAGGTCTGATGAATGCGTTATAACAGCTTTATTGGGCTGAGGGAAATTAACGTAGTAGAATTTATAGGCAATATCGAGTTTTTTTAATGACTGAAACAAAACGTTCATCATTTTGTCGAAGGTATTCTGAATACCTATCGTGCTTTTAAAAAACCTGACATATTTATTTGCCCAGATGATTTGTTCATCCGGCTCAATAACCTGAGAATTGTTTTGTAGGCTCATAATAGCGAATTGCCTGAGATATATGACATCGTGCTGCAACAAAGATAACAAAAACCAAGCCAAGTAATATCTTAAAAATGCATAAACCTTCTGACATTAAACGCAAGGAGTGGTATTTGCCAACTGAATCAATAAAACAGTTACTATAAGTAACTTATAAAGCGAAACGGCCTGAAGATACCTGCCACCTGAGGGCCATATTTGGTGGCAAGCCGACAGCAAAAGACTATTAATTTAAACTGGTATATTCTTCTTTGATGATGCTGATGAAATCGGTTATCTCCGTAACCAGAGCCCGGGTTTCATCGTTGGCAATATTAAAGGCGGCGTCATTTTTTGCCTTATACTCAAAGGCCTTCATTTTGTCTGACAAACGAATACCGCCAACAAAACCCACAGCCGAGCTGATGGCATGTATCTTTTTTACGAGCCTGTCTTTATCTCCGTCAATAAGCGCCTCTTGTATTTCTGCCATTTCTTCGGGCATCAGGGCTAGAAAATCGCCCATTACTTCAGACAGATATTCTGCTGTATCATAATTCTCTAATAAAAATTCTTTGTCCAGAACGGGGTTAAACTGATGTGCTTCTAGCATATGGATTATTTGGGACGGATAATGCCATTAAATTAATAAAATTGAATGAATGAACGCAAAAACTTATGGTTTTTACAGCAAAAATAAGTGAATGAGCGGTGTTTTCATGATTAGATACAAATGTATTAAATTTAACGTAAAGAACCTGCATGATATTTACGAAGATATGCTGAGGGGGTAAGCTGGGTGCGGTTTTTAAATTGCCGGTTAAAGTTGGAAACGTTATTGAAACCATTGGCAAAGCAAACCTCAAGCACGCTCATGTTACCGCTCTGGAGCATCCGGCAGGCATGGCCGATACGGATGTCGTTCAGAAACTCCGAGAAGGTCCGGCGGGTGCGCAGTTTAAAAAATCTGCAGAAAGCATTGGTTGTCATGTTTGCAATGTTTGCTACTTCATCAAGGCTCACGTCCCGTTCATAATTGCGCATCAGAAACTCAAAGACATCGTTTATACGTTGGTTATCGGTTTCTTTTAATGTGCCTTGGTAGGCAATGCTAGACAAATACTCTTTGGCCGTTGATGCCCAGATAGCATTGAGTATTTCAAGAAAGGTAAGCAGTTTTTCGAATCCTTTTTTATGTGCAATTGACTGTACCAGGTCGGTGAGTGCATTGGCCTGCTGATTTCGGATTCTGAAGCCCCTTGAGGCTTCTGTCAGTAAAGTTTTCAGATGCTGGGTTTCAGGTATATCAAAGAAGGTTTCGCCCAGTATATCTCCCCTGAAATACACAGACACCGAGTGTGCCCGTAATTTTTCTGAATAATACTCGGCATCATTACGAAAAACATGCGGCAGGTTACTACCCAGAAAATAGAGGTCAAAAGGTTGAAAACGGTCTACGTTGTCGCCCACAAACTGAGTGCCTGTGCTTTCAAGCATCAGGGTTATCTGCCATTCGGGATGAAAATGCAGGGTGTCATAAAAATGCGGTATGTCGTCTACCTGTACACGAAACGACTCCGTTTCTGTTTTGGGGATTCGGAATAACAGGGGCTTCATAGAAATTGCTGAATGTCGATTCAGTACAGCCGGATTGGCTTTGTGGCCCGAACATCCGGTTCGTGGCTAAATACGGAATCGTGTTTGTTAAATAATCTGATAACTACCGATACTGATAATAAATACTAATTTATCTGTATTTGTTGTAACTGGCAAATATATGGGGTAAAAAAGTATAAGTAATGGCAAAATGAGGATAGGTTTTTATGCAATTGAAATACTAGCTTTGTATCCTGAAAACAGAATTATTCATTTTATATACTCGTAAGTTATGAAACCAAACTGGACAGGCGTATATCCGGCCGTTACCACTAATTTTTTTCAGGACGAAAGTCTAGACCTGAAAACCTTTGCATTTAATATTGAAGAACAGATAAAGGCCGGTGTGCATGGCATTATTATTTGCGGTTCGTTAGGTGAAAACGGTACCCTGACCAAAGATGAAAAGCTGACCCTGCTTGATACTGCCAAAAATACAATTGCCGGCCGTGTGCCGTTAGTAATTTGTATAGCAGAGTGTATCACCCGCGAGGCCATTGCCTTCGCTAAAGAATGTGAGCGCGCAGGTGCAGAAGGTTTCATGCTGTTGCCGCCGATGCGTTACCCGTCTGATGACCGCGAAACTTTGCATTACCTGCACCGTGTAGCCGATTCAACAGATTTACCGGTAATGGCGTATAACAACCCACTTGCCTACAAGACCTTTATTTCTATACCGATGTTTCATGAGCTGGCGGCTAATCCGCATTTTGAAGCCATGAAGGAGTCGACAGGTGATATCAGATACATGACCGATATCATCAATGAATTTGGTAACCGTTTCAAAATACTTTCAGGTGTTGATGACCTGGCTTTTGAGAGCCTTGTGATGGGCGCTGATGGCTGGGTGGCCGGTCTGGTAGATGCGTTCCCGCGTGAAACCGTAGCTATTTATGAACTGGTAAAACAAGGCCGCATTGAAGAAGCCAGAGCTATTTACCGCTGGCACTTCCCATTGATGCACCTGGATGTATCAACCAAGTTTGTACAGAACATCAAACTAGCCGAAGTAGCCACAGGCCTGGGTACTGAATGGGTGCGCGAACCAAGATTGCCATTGGTAGGTGAAGAGCGCGAACGTGTACTGAAAGTGATTAATGATTCACTGGCTAACAGACCTGTTTTACCACAATTCTGATTGAAGCTATGACCAAAACATTTTTTTGTATAGATGCCCACACCTGTGGCAACCCTGTGCGGTTAGTGGCTGGTGGCGGGCCGGTGTTAGAAGGTGCGAATATGTCAGAAAAACGCCAGCATTTCCTACGCGAATACGATTGGATTCGCAAAGGATTGATGTTTGAGCCTCGCGGGCACGACATGATGTCGGGCAGTATTCTGTATCCACCACATGACCCCGCCAACGATGTTGCTGTGCTTTTTATTGAAACCAGCGGTTGCCTGCCCATGTGTGGGCATGGCACCATTGGTACCATTACCATAGCCATTGAGCATGGGCTTATTCAGCCTAAAAAGCCTGGTTTTATAAGAATGGAAGCCCCGGCGGGTCTGGTTCAGATTGAATACAAGCAGGAAGGAAACAAGGTGAAGTATGTAAAGCTGACCAACGTGGCGTCGTTTCTGGCTGCTGAAGGCATTGAAGTTGAATGCCCCGAGCTAGGTACGCTGAAAGTAGATGTAGCCTACGGTGGCAACTACTACGCCATTGTTGATGTGCAGGAGAATTTTCCGGGTCTTGAGCATTTCAAGGCCGACCAGCTGATTGCCTGGGCCAGAGTGCTGAGAGAGCGCATCAATGCCAGCCATAGCTTTGTGCATCCTGAAAACCCGACTATCAATGGCCTGAGCCACATTGAGTGGACAGGCGCAGTAATAGACCCGACCTCAACCGCACGCAATGCCGTTTTTTATGGCGACAAAGCCATTGATCGCTCGCCGTGTGGTACAGGCACATCAGCCCGGATGGCACAATGGGCCGCCAAAGGTAAACTAAAAGCCGGAGACGAGTTTGTACATGAAAGCATTATTGGTAGCAAGTTTATTGGCCGCATTGAAGGCACCACCAAAGTAGGAGATTTTGACGCCATTTACCCAAGCATTGAAGGCTGGGCCAGAATTTATGGCAACAATACCATTACCATTGACGATCAGGACGACCCTTACGCTTTTGGTTTTCAGGTAATTTAATACCAATACTAAATCCATACAAGATTTTCTATATCCACACAACACACACATAAACAGAGAAAAAATTACGATATTTAAGGATACTCCATCGGGGTATCCGGTTTGTATTCAGTTTTTTTCTCTTTTTGAAATTTAAGTAAGGCGGGTTATTCAATACAATAAGCCAAGCCTGTGCATTCAATTGAAAAATTATCCAAAATGGCATCAAAAATAAACGCACCGCAGGTTGTTATCATCGGTGGTGGTATAATAGGGTTATATTCGGCCTACTATCTGCAACAAAAAGGGCATAAAGTAACCATTATTGAGCGCACCGGCGGCGCCGATGGCTGTTCTTTCGGCAATGCAGGTATGATAGTACCCAGCCATTTTATACCACTGGCTGTGCCGGGTATGATAGAAAAAGGCATCCGCTGGATGTTCAATTCTGAAAGTCCGTTTTATGTAAAACCACGTCTGAACTGGGATTTGATTTCCTGGGGCCTTAAATTTCAGAAGGCAGCAAATCAGAAACAGGTAGACAAGGCCATACCTGCCTTGCGTGATATCAGCCTGTTTGCCAAAAAATTGTATCAGGACTTCGCCAAAGAGGAAAACAACGATTTCAGCTTTGAAGAAAAAGGCTTGATGATGCTCTGCAAAACTGCCCATACCTTTGAAGAAGAAGCCGAAGTGGCCCAAACCGCCAACAAAATTGGTATTGAAGCCCGGGTTTTGGATGTGAAAACCCTGCACGAAATGGAGCCGGAGGTAAAGCCTGACGTTGCCGGTGCAGTTTACTACCCAGGCGATGCGCATTTGTACCCCAACTTACTGGTAAAAAAGCTGAAAGACCTGCTGGCACAAAAGGGCGTTACTTTTATGTATAATACAGAAGTAACAAGCTTTGAAACTGAAAACGGTAAAATTAAGAGCTTAAAGACCGACAATGGCGCAACCCTGGCAACTGATGAACTGATTATTGCAACCGGGTCGTGGTCGCCTTTGTTGGCTAAGCAATTGAATATCAATCTGCCCATGCAGGCGGGTAAGGGGTATAGTACTACCCTTGACCAACCAAAGGGCAAGAAACTGAATATACCATCTATTCTGCTGGAAGCCCGCGTGGCCATTACACCAATGGGCGAAAACCAGATTCGCTTCGGTGGCACAATGGAGATTGGCGGTATCAATCAGGATATTAACATGAACCGTGTCAGAGGTATAATTAAGGCTGTTCCGGAGTTTTTCCCTGATTACCCCATAGCAGTACCACCACAAAGCAAGGTGTGGTCTGGCTTGCGCCCGTGTTCGCCAGACGGCCTGCCCTACATTGGCCGCACCAACAAATATAAAAACCTGATTATTGCCAGTGGCCATGCCATGATGGGCCTCAGCCTGGCGCCGGGTACCGGAAAACTGGTTCAGGAAATTGTAGATAATGAAAAAACAAGCATAGATATATCGTTATATAAGCCGGAAAGATATGACTAACCAGGCACATTTGTTTGAACTGGAGGCAGGCGTTACATACCTGAACGGCGCCGCCTATGCACCCATGCTGAAAAGCGCGGTTGCCAAAGGCATGGATGGTATGATGATGAAGGCCGCAAGACCTTTCACTATTAATCCGCAAATCCATTTCGAGCCTGCCGAAAGAGTACAGAAACAATTTGCCCGGTTACTGAATATCGATAACCCTCAAAGAGTGGCAATCATTACGGCGGTGTCTTATGGCATGGCTGTGGTAGCGCGTAATCTGCATCGTTTGCCCGGTATATCAACCAAAAAACACATTCTGCTTATACAAGACGAGTTCCCTAACAATGTTTACGCGTTTGAAAGAGTTAGCCAGGAGTTATCGTTGCAGTATAAAACTGTAGCCAGACCAGTCGAAGTCGCTAACCGAGGGCAGCTATGGAACGAAAACATACTGAACAGCATCAATCATGAAACCGCCATGATTGTTATACCACACATACACTGGATTTACGGCGTCAGGTTTGACCTGGCCGCAGTTGCTGAACGTTGTAAGGAGGTTGGCGCTTTGTTAATAGTAGATGCCACGCAGTCGGTAGGGGCAATGGCATTTGATGTAAAGACCATACAACCCGATGCCGTTATTTGTGCCGGATACAAATGGTTGCTTGGCCCATATAGTATAGGACTGGCTTATTTTGGTGAGTTTTTTGATGATGGCCTGCCGGTGGAGGAGTCGTGGCTAAACCGTGCCGATAGCGATAAATTTGCCCAACTGATTAATTACCAGAAGGCCTACAGGCCGTTTGCGCAAAGATATAACGCTGGCGAATACTCGCAGTTTATTCAATTACCGATGCTGGAAGAATCCCTCAATCAGATTCTGGCGTGGGGAGTAGACAATATTCAGCAATATTGTAAAAGCATTACCCAAAAACCCCTCGAGGCATTGATTGGTATGGGCTGTAGTATGGAAGCCGAGGCTTACCGGGGGCATCATTTATTAGGGTTAAGCCTGCCAGCGGGTGTAGATAATGCCAGTTTCACTGAAAAATTACTTCAAAACAAAATCATCATTTCTAACAGAGGAGTAGCCGTCCGGGTTTCGCCGAATGTCTATAATACTGAAGATGATATGTGGGCGCTGGTGGAGTGCTTAAACCCCTAGCCCCTAAAGGGGAACTAGTTACAACAAAAAAGAACTTCTGAAAGAAGTTCTTTTTTGTTGTTTTATGCCTAATCAGGTTTTAAAGTTCCCCTTTAGGGGCTAGGGGCAAGTTCGCCTTCCCACTTAGCCACTATGGCGGTTGCTACGGCGTTGCCTGCTACCGAGGTGGCAGAGCGGCCCATATCCAGTAGCCAGTCAACGGCAAAAAGCAGAATAAGGCCTTCGGCCGGGAGATTAAATAATGACATGGTTCCGGCAATTACTACAAGCGATGCCCTTGGCACACCTGCAATACCTTTGCTGGTTATCAATAGGGTAAGCAACATGGTTACCTGCTGGCCGATTGATAAATCTACACCATAAGCCTGAGCTATAAATCCGGTTGCAAAGGTCATGTACATCATTGAGCCGTCCAGATTGAACGAATACCCCAACGGCAATACAAAACTTACGATGCGTTCAGATACGCCAAATTTTTTCAATTGCTCAATCTGCAAAGGCATTGATGCCTCTGAACTGGCCGTGCTGAAAGAAAGAAACAGGGCGTCTTTTACGTAGGTAAGTAATTTCCAGTATTGCACTTTGGCGAACAGACAAATGATGGGTAGCACTACCAGTATAAAAAATGCCAGTGTGGCAAAGAAACAGATAATCAGGTAAAGGTATCCGCCGAGTATGCCCAATCCTTTTTGGGCAATAACAGCGGCTACGGCTCCAAAAACAGCATAAGGGGCAAACCCCATCACATAGCCAACAATTTTAAACATCACCTCCGACACGGCATCAAGACCTTTGATGATAATCTTGCCGTGGTCGCCGATAGCAGCGGTGGCAATTCCAAAAAAGATAGAAAATACCACAATCTGGAGAATCTCGTTGGTGGCCAGGGCTTCAAAAAAACTTTGCGGAAAAAGATGCGTTACAAAGTTTTCAAGCGTCATTTTTTTGGTTTCAATGCCGGTGTCAGTTCCGGTCTGCGGCAAAGAAATATCCATCAGCTTACCCGGTTGCAGTACATTAACGGCTACCAAACCGGTAACAAGAGATAATATAGTGGCAAAGTAAAAGTAGCCCAGTGTTTTAGCGCCAATTCTGCCAACGGTTTTAAAATCGCCTAGCTTGGCAATACCCACCGTAAGAATAGAGAAAATCAAAGGCCCGATAATCATCTTTATCATGCGCAGAAACACCTTGCTCAGAATATTCAGATACTTGCTCCACTCGTCCAGTGCTGCGGGGTCAGAGGTTAGGTACACATTCATCAGGTACCCTACAAGAATACCGAATGCCATGCCGATGAAGATTTTCCAGGTAATATTTAGTTTCATAATGAAGTTGTATCCCTTTCCCTGAAGGGAAGCATTGTTTAGGTTGTGGTCCGGATAAGATACTCAATAGGGATTTGAGGGGTATCCGGGTCAATTTTATACAATAATGGCTAAAAAATATAAGTACTCAAAATTCGCAGGGGTCTAATATTAATTTAGTTAATGTTTTTCTGCCAAATTTTCAATTTTCTTCTTTAAAATCAGCGTTTGGGTAGCTAATTTTCAAAAAATGGCTACCTGTTTGGTTAATTTGCCTGTTAAGCCGGTTTACAACGCCAGCACGCATTTAGGTGCCTATATATACCTGCATTTTTTTTGAATAATTACCAGATTAAACGGCAGCGCCTGTCATCAGGCTTAAAATACCAGTCAGTACGTATGAAGATTACGGGTTTTTACTCTAAAATTTTCCGTTTGAAACACAGACATTTGTATCGTTCAATCACACACACACCTTAAAAATATGTTTACAGTGTTGAAGCAGGGTACCAGCCTGATGCCAGTTCTTTCGTTATTCTTATGGCAGATTTTGCTCATCCTGTTTTTATTAATATTGGGCTTGTATATGTGCTACCATTCTGCAAGCAGAAACCGGTAGTTGAAGATAAATAGGTTAATTAAGTAGATTTTTTTATCATAGTGGTTAGGGTTCACGCAAAAGCCGTCTCGTTTGAGTCGGCTTTTTTGTTTCATTTCTTATTGACGTTTCTGGCACAGATTATTACCATCAACAGAATAAAAATTCATGGCACGGCGTTAATAGTCAGTAGCTTGAGGGTATAATTACCAAACCTTACCCGGCCGAAGCTCTTGCGCTTGTTAATGATTGTTAATGATTACCACCCCAACCAACTATTTAATTACTTTTTGCATCTAATAGCTATTAAACGAAAACGAATAATACAATGCAAACAACAGCCATAAATATTATACCTGCTTTTGATTGGAAAAGAGGTATAGCTGCATCGCTGATTCTGGCGGCAGGATTAACACTGAGTGTTACAGAAACCAATGGTCAGGAAGGCAGACGACGCGGAGAAGCAGACGGAGGAAGCAGGGGCGAAAGGGGCGTGTCTGAAAGCCGTGGAAATGACCGTGGCTCTATGAGCAGAGGCGAAAGCAGGGGCTATGGCGGAAGAAGTGAAGGCGGCACAGCCGAACGAAGAAACAACGACCGCCCCACCTCTATTGGCGAAGCCAGGGGCGGCAGAATGAATGATGGCGAACGCCGCGGGCCCGAAGCAGCCAGGGTTGAACCCCGTGGCGAAAGACCACAACCCGAGTACCGGCCTGAAAGCAGAAGAACAGAAGGACCAAGACCTGATATAGACCGGGGTGGACGCGGTAATGACGACAGAGACCGAAACAGAGGCAATGACCACCAATGGAGCCGTGGTAATGATGAACGGAACCGCGTTTATGCCGACAGAAACAATAGAAATTATGATGGCAGAGGCAGATGGGACGACCGCGACCGCCGCGATTATGACCGATACGACCGCCGTGGCTATGACTACCGCCGTTTTGATGGCCGCGTGGGCAGCCCAAGCTGGCGATACTATAACCTGCCACGCCGTAACTCGGTGGTAAGGGTATTGCCTACTTCTTGCCTGCCGGTTTATTATGGGGGTATCAATTACCGCTACAACAACGGCATTTATTATCGTCCGTACCGGGATACCTACGTTGTGGCATTTCCACCGGTTGGTTTAAGAATCAGAATATTGCCGGTTGATGTGCAGATATATACTTTCTTTGGTGTGCGTTATCATTACTATAATGGCTCTTATTATCGGCCGGTTGGTTATGAGTACGAGGTAGTGCCGCCTCCGGTTGGGGCATTGGTAGAAAGCATACCTGATGGCTACGAACAGCTGGTAATTGATGGCGAAACCTATTACATTGTTGATGGGGTGCAATACAGAGCCGTTATACACGATGGCGAAATATGGTATGAAGTGATAAAGATTAACTATTGATTTTTTTAGGTTTTACGCTCAGAAAATGTCTTTCTTCCATCAGGAAGAGAGGCATTTTTTTTGGTATCAATGCTTTATCCAGGCATCCAGAACTTTCAGCCAGCCCTTTTTTATTTTCTGGTAATCTTCTTCGCAACGGGTGGTCATTACGGCCGGCAGCATCTTTTTTCTGATAACCGCTCCATTCTGCTCAGGATTTGACCCATACAGCATACAAAGAATATGGTAAAACCGCTGGTGGTCTAAAGAGTGTTCGTCCCACAGCTCCATGTTTTTAAGCGGTACATTCTGCGTTGACTCCCCCATCAGGTAGAAGGCAATGGCGCCGTCCAGCACCGCTCTCGACCCCTTTCTGCTGCCGTCAGCCAGCAGAAAAATTGAAAAGTTATCTACCGTATCTTCTTCTTTACCTGTTACGGGTAAGTCCATCAGATCTATCAGGGCATGACCCATTTCATGATAAAAAATAAAAATGATGGCGTTCACCACCATCTCACGTAACTCGGTCTGGTTGCTGGTTTTGGCCTTAAACAATTCGTAGAGGTAAGATACCATCTCGTAGCAGATGGTTACTTTTCTGGAGTCTTGGTCATAAAAGGCATTGCTGGTGCGGCATTCGTCAAAAGTAATGTAGATGTCTTCCGGTAATGCCAGATACCCGTTAATATCGGCCGCAATGGCATCCAGTATTTTGGTGTGTTTAATACCCTCCTGAAAATCTCTGAAAACCGCATCATTGATGTTGTTGTTCCAGATTACTTTTACATCGCCACGGTCAGGCATTTTTGCCTGCTGGGCAACGGCATTCAGTGGGCAGCAATATAGCAATGCAATCAACCAGAATCTCATAAACCGTTAATCTGTTTTGCGGTATATTTCTAAAACGTAAAAAAATAGATTATCGGCATTGCCGTCAAGCATATTTTAGTGAATATTTGTTAAAATGCACCAAAGAAAAGAAATAAGCACTTGTTGCATAAAATGCTGTTATAGACGAAATTTGAGGGAATGACCAATTGGGATACTAATAAAGAATCCGAAAAAATTCTATCTTTGTTTTGAACACATTCAATAATAGTTATATTTCTTTATTACCACGGAGTGTCACGAGGTGCCGCACTGAGTTTCACGGAGCAATTGTAAGATATCAACTAAAATTAACAACCTTATTACGTCATTCCTGTTGAGGCGGACGGCTAGTCTACGATTAAAAATCTTATGAATGACTATGAAAATATATAATGGCTATCGGATTTTTAATTGTACGAGTTGGAATGATGGGCCGCTTTGCGGACGGCAAGTCTTGCGTTACTTTTTGCAGCCCAAAAAGTAACAACAGAGGTACCTCAAATCTTTGATTATAGAAGTTTAAATCAGGCCTGGTTTAAAGCAACTATCAGACCGGGTTATTGTACAGTTTGAAAAAACTGACATCCTTCCAAACATCAATACAGAAGATAATTTTAAAATTGATTTTAAAACTTTAGAACTACCCAAATCAACCTCTATATCTATGAAAAACTTTTTCTTCAGCCTCATTCTATTAGCGCTTTTCCAGACCGTACAAGCGCAAGACCGGGTTTTTGGTAAGGTTGATGCCACGCGGTCTGAGGTAATAGCTCAGAACGGCATGGCTTGTACCTCGCACCCTTTAAGTACACAGGCGGCCATTGAAATTCTGCGGGCAGGGGGCAACGCCATTGATGCCGCCATAGCCGCCAATGCGATGGAAGGTGTGGTAGAACCCCACATGAACGGCATAGGCGGCGACCTGTTTGCTATTGTTTGGGATGCCAAAACCCAAAAACTGTACGGGCTAAATGCCTCTGGCCGTTCGCCTTATGCTCTTACATTAGCAGAACTGAAAAAACGTGGCTTAACGCATTTGCCTTCAACAGGGCCGCTGCCTGTTAATGTACCCGGTGCTGTTGACGGCTGGTTTGAGCTGCACAAGAAATTTGGTAAACTGCCGATGGAGAAAATACTCTCGCATGCCATTGATTATGGTCGCAATGGTTTTCCAGTACATGGTGAACTGGCCAGCTCGTTGGCCGCAGTGCCAAGGCTTTATGGTAAATTTCCGAATGTAAAAGAGCATTATTATCCAAACGGCACGGTGCCTCAAAAGGGCGATATCTTTAAAAATCCTAATCTGGCCAATACACTTGAGAAAATTGCCAGGGGTGGCCGTGATGCTTTTTATAAAGGTGAGATTCCGAAAATAATAGAGGAATTTATGAAAAAGCAGGGGGGATTTCTAACAGCCAGAGACTTTGCCGACCATACTTCAACCTGGGTTGACCCGGTATCTACCAATTACAGAGGGTATGATGTATGGGAGCTGCCCCCAAACGGGCAAGGCATAACTGTGCTGCAAATGCTGAATATTCTGGAGGGATACGAGTTCTCTAAAATACCATTTGGCAGTACAGAGCACGTGCATTTGTTTACTGAAGCCAAGAAGCTGGCTTTTGAAGACCGCGCCAAATATTATGCCGACCCTGAGTTTGCCAGAATACCCGTAAAACAACTCATTTCTAAAGAATATGCGGCTGAAAGACGCAAACTGATTGATATAAACAAGGCAGCTAAAACCTTTGATGCCGGTAATCCGGCTTTGAAAGACGGTGACACGATTTTTTTGACGGTAGCCGATAAGGAAGGTAATATGGTTGCCCTGATACAAAGCAATTACAGGGGTTTTGGCTCAGGCATGATGGCCGATGGCCTGGGCTTTATGTTTCAGGACAGAGGGGAGATGTTCAGCCTTACCGAGGGTGAGAACAATACCTATGCGCCCCACAAGAGGCCGTTTCATACCATTATTCCTGCGTTTATAACCAAAGATGGCAAACCTTACATGAGTTTTGGTGTTATGGGTGGGTCTTTTCAGCCGCAGGGCCATGTGCAGATAGTGATGAATCTGGTAGACTTTGGTATGAATCTGCAGGAAGCAGGTGATGCCCCACGGCTCAATCATGAAGGATCATCAGAACCTACCGGCGAAAAAATGCTGGATGGCGGTATGATAACGATGGAATCTGGCATACCCTACGCAACCATCAGAGGGCTGATGGAAAAAGGCCATAAGGTAGGCTATATACTGGGTATGTATGGCGGGTATCAGGCCATCAGATATGACCCTGTCCGTAAAACATTTACAGGGGCATCAGACCCCCGCAAAGATGGGCATGCGGCAGGATTTTAACGAGATAAGATTAAGAATTTTGATGGGTCCCTCTGAAAAGAGGGACTTTTTCATTTACTCTTAGCTCAATAATGCGATAAGGGCTATTGCTGCTCCTAATAGTATCCAGATAACAAAGAATTTTAATTGCTCTTTTTTCTTCTCTTTTTGTGTCAGTGATTGAAAAGGCTTTAGGTCTTTTTTGAAAGCTCTGATCAGGAAGTATAATCCGCCGGATAAAACGCCAAGCGATACCAAAAACGCAAGAATGGCTAGTAAGCTAAAGCCTCCGCAGGCCAGTTGACAGGTGAGAATTAATCCGGCGAAAGTGAGCAAAAGACTTAAAAAAAACAATAATGCGTAAGTGATTCTGGAATTACTTTTTGGGTCTTCAGAAACTGTTTTTTTACTTAACAGGCGCGATACGAACCCTTTTCTGGTTTTCTTTTCAGTTACTTTAATAGGTGCGCCATTTTTTTTATTGTTTTCGGTAGCTGTGGTGGTAACCCTCTCTGCCGCGTTGGCGACATATATACTGTGCACCTGGTACCCCAGACCTTTCAGATGATTGCCCAGTAAAATAGAAAGAAACAAACTACTGGCCATAATAGCACCTGTACTCATAAGCCTGAATTTACGATGGGCTTCTTTATTGAGTGTACCGGTCTGATGCTGATAGCTGGTCTGAACAAATGTTGTTAGAAACACCAGGCCAAGCACAGAAAGCTCTATAGCCCACGATGAGAAAACCGGAAGAAAATGATGGCCGATATCAAACCCGATGCTGCATTTCAGTACTTCAAAAATAATAATGAGTAGTATAGCCGTTTTCTGGTTCTGGCTGGCCCAAATAGAGATGGCTTTCATATCAGTTAGAAAAAGTTGAAAGACCAATATAACTAAAAGGGTCATAGCCTTAGAAGCAATGACCCTTTTTTATTATTCTGCGGGTGTTTTTTTTATTAATTCGGTCAGCAGGTCAATCCAGGCTTCCGAGTCGTTAAGGCTCTCAACCAATTGCCAGTGTTCACCGCCATTTTCCTCAAAAAGTTCTTTGTATTCTTCCCCCACTTCAATGGTGGTTTCCAGGCAGTCAGACACAAAAGCGGGCGAAAACGCCAGCACTTTTTTAATATTTTTACCGGCCAGCTCTTTTATTACGCTTTCGGTGTAGGGCTGTATCCAGGGGTCTTTACCTAATCTGGACTGAAAACAGGTAGAATAGGTGCCTTCTTTAAGGCCCAGTTCTTTTGCCAGCAGCCGGGTGGTTTCAAAGCAGGCAGCGCGGTAACAATGCTGGTTCAGTTCATGAATGGTGTCGCAGCATGCGCCAAGCTGGCAAACATTGCCCGTACAATCGCCTTTCCTGATTTGTCGTTCGGGCAATCCGTGGTAGCTGAACAACACAAAGTCGAAATCTTCTTTTTCAAGATATTTCCGTCCGTTTTCAGCAAATGCCTTAATGAATTTAGGGTGATTATAAAAGTAATTAATAAACTCAATCTCAGGTATTATCTGCCACTGGCCTATTATTCTCATGACTTCTTCATAAACCGACCCGGTGGTTGCCGAAGCGTATTGCGGAAAAAACGGTATGACAATAATTTTGCTCAGACCCATGCTCTGAAACGCTTTCAGGCTCTTTTCAATAGAGGGATTCTGGTAGCGCATGGCCAGTTTTACCACGTAGGTGTCACCCAGTGCCTGCTGCAATTGAATCTCGTTTTTTTCGCCATAGATTTTAAGAGGAGAACCCTGGTCGGTCCACAATTCACGATACACCTTGGCCGACTTTGGAGAACGGAACGGCGCTATTATCAGGTTAACCAGCATCCATCTGGGTATAAAAGGAATATCAATCACGCGACCATCCATTAAAAACTCACGGAGGTATTTTCTGACATCGGGTACTGCGGGCGAATCGGGTGTGCCTAGATTAACAATTAATACACCGGTTTTTTCAAGCATATACAGATAACAATTATAGAAAAGAGCCAGCTCTTTTCAGCAGAGTATTATATTTAAGTGTAAGGTTACTATTAATAATGCTAACTGTATTAAGCATTAAAATGTTTCCGTTATAGCGGAATATTCCCGTGTTTCTTGCGCGGCATGGTGTCTACCTTGTTTTCGAGCATTTTAAACGCTTTCAGCAGTTTTTCACGGGTGTCTTCCGGCTTTATTACCTCATCAACATAACCTCTGTGTGCCGCCTTATACGGGTTGGCAAATTTATCTGTGTATTCATCAATTTTGTGCTGCAATTCTGCCTGTGGGTCGGCAGCTTCACCTATTTCCTTACGGAAAATAATCTCAGCTGCTCCGGCGGCTCCCATTACAGCAATTTCGGCCGATGTCCAGGCGTAGTTCAGGTCGGCGCCTATGTGCTTGGAGTTCATTACGCAATACGCGCCTCCATACGCCTTACGGGTAATTACCGTAACCCGCGGCACCGTTGCCTCGCTGAACGCATACAATAACTTGGCGCCATGCATAATAATGCCGTTCCATTCCTGATCTGTGCCGGGCAGAAATCCCGGTACGTCTTCCAGTACCAGCAGGGGAATATTAAAGCAGTCGCAGAAGCGTACAAACCTGGCGCCTTTAATGCTGGCGTCAATATCCAACACCCCGGCCAGCACAGCAGGCTGGTTGCCTACAATTCCAATACTGCGCCCACCTATACGGGCAAAGCCAATTACTATGTTTTCGGCATAGCTTTTATGCACTTCAAAAAAACTATCAGTGTCAACCAGTTCATCAATCAGTTCGCGTACATCATAAGGCTGGTTGGGGTTTTCCGGTATCAGGTCTGTTAGTTTTGGTCGCTTTTCGTTTCCGTCTGTTTCATAAGCCGCAAAAGGGGGCTGTTCTTCACAGTTTGACGGCACGTAGCTAAGCAGCTTCTTGATGTCGTTGATGCACTGCACCTCATTAGCTGCCACAAAATGCGTAACGCCCGACTTGGTAGCGTGGGTAATGGCACCGCCGAGTTCTTCAGAGGTTACGTCTTCATGGGTAACGGTTTTAACCACATTAGGGCCTGTTACAAACATGTAAGATGTGTTTTCAACCATGAAGATGTAATCAGTTAGGGCTGGTGAATACACTGCACCCCCCGCACATGGCCCCATAATGGCTGATATCTGCGGAATAACTCCTGAGGCACGCGTATTGCGGTAGAAAATATCTGCATAGCCGGCCAGAGAGTTTACACCCTCCTGAATACGTGCGCCGCCTGAATCGTTCAGGCCGATGAGCGGAGCGCCGTTTTTCATGGCCATATCCATTAGTTTACAAATTTTTTCGGCGTATGTTTCAGAGAGCGAACCTCCGAAAACGGTGAAATCCTGTGCAAAAACGTAAATCAGCCTGCCACTTACCGTGCCATAGCCTGTTACCACACCATCGCCCAGATAATATTCTTTGTCCAGGCCAAAATCTTTACTCCGGTGCATCACAAACTTGCCAATTTCTTCAAAACTGCCTTCATCCAATAGCAATTCTATTCTTTCGCGGGCAGTTAGTTTTCCTTTCGCATGCTGGCTGTCAATTCTTTTGGTTCCGCCGCCTTGCAGCGCCTCAGCATTTTTAAGGTCAAGTATTTGTAGTTTTTCTATATTCGATTTTAAAGACATACGGGGTCGAGTAACTTATGATTTGAGCAAATCTAAGAAAACTGAAACAAACATGGCTCGGTTTTAATATTTTTTATTTGTAAGCCGCATTTGTGCCGGAGGCCCACCCAAAAAATTGGGTGGCTATTAGAACAAAGGATTAATTCTATGGAATGCACACCGGGCGGCGTCTGCTTACGTTGGCCTATAATAAAAAACCTTTTGTTTGGGTAGCCCGCAAATTTGTAGGCTGAATTACTTAAATATTGACTTATACCCTCATCAATTTTTTACCAACTTGGTCAGCATGGCATCAATTTCTGTTTTGGGCAACCAGCGTCCATTCAGCATCACGCCCTGCACCGTGCCTACGGCGTTTACGTCTTTCAGCGGGTTTTCGTTCAGCAAAACAAGGTCTGCCACCGCGCCGGGTTTAATAACACCCAGATTATCTTGCCTGAAAAACTTACCAATATTTACAGTACCCGTCTGCAATGCCTGATAAGGCGTAAGCCCCGCCTGAACCAGATAATTAAGCTCATGTTTGAGAGAGAAACCAGGTACACTAAAAACCTGCGGGGCGTCTGAACCCAGCAGCAAGCCAACACCCTGCCGCTGGCACTCGCGGATAATTGTGCGCCGCACCTCAATAAATTTGAGAACTGATGCCGGTTGATAAGCCGGGTTTTTCATGGTGTTATCTTTAGACCTTGCCCAGCCATCCAGAGTCTTTTTGTCCATATACTTCATTTCCGACCAGGCAAGCAATTCTTTAGCCGTTCTATTGGGCGACTGCCAGTGTTCGGCCAGTGTCTGGGTGGGTACTATCCAGACACCGTTGTCTTTGATGGTTTTCAGTATTTTATCAAGCCTTGCTATATCGGCATTGTGCCCTACAAACAGGCCGAATAATCCGGCTTCTTCTTCTGTCAGCGTGTCCAGCCGGGGCATCATGGCTTCTACAATGCCATCGAGGTGGTCAATGGTGGCATAACCGGCCTCAGCCGACCGCCATACGCCCACCCCAAAAGATACGTGCCCGGCAAAAGGCATTTTTTCTTCTTTTGCCGTTTTTACAATGGCCTCAAAATTGGTTTTGGTTATGCCCGGGTGCATTTTCATGAAGTCGTAGCCTGCCTTTTTCTGGCTTCTTACTTTTGCTTCGGCTTCTTCAGGGGTTTTGATACTGGCTCCGCTGAACGACGGCCCGGAAGTATAAATACGTGGCCCAAGTAATTCGCCCGATTGCACCTGGCTCCGTAATTGCAAATGCAAAGGGTGGCCCAGCATACTTCTGATGGTAGTTACGCCGTTGGCTGCAAACAGTTGCAATACGTCTTTCATAGGTTGCACGTCATCAACCGGTGGCACATGGGCGTGCATTTCTGCGAGGCCGGGCATCAGGTATTTTCCTCTGGCATCAATCACCAAAGCGTTCTTGTCATATTTCAGTTTTGCGCCTATGGCGGTAATCAAACCGTTTTTTATCAGTACAGTCTGGTTAGCAAGTACTGTTTCATGTGTCATGGGTATTACCGAGACGTTGATAAATACAATTTCCCGCTGGCGCGAATCTGTAGTTTGTTGTGCCGCTGTACGCAAAGAAAAGACAGCGAGCCATAATATTAGCAGGTTTTTCATAGTTATAGATGCATAAAATGGGGTGGAAACTCGTTTCCTTGCCAAAGGAAGCTAATGCAATATAGCCAAAATTGATGTGCAAAAACACAAATTGTAAGATTCTTTAGATAACAGATATCCGGCAACTTATCTGCTCATTATCTGTTATATGGCTGCACAAGTGTTTTGCTAATCGCAGGCCTCCGGGTAAGCGGCACATGGGCAATTAAAACATATTAACTCAGATTTGGTTTAACTTAGCAATCATACTTTCATTTTGCATGACTTACAATAAAGCCTACCGGGTAAAACTCATAGAAGTTATTTTTTTGTTGCTGGTTGTTACAGGCCTGCTGCAGTATATAGATGTGGTAGCGCAATGGCAAACCGCCGTGCTTACCAACAGCCGCCTGCTGTGGTTTTCGGCAGGGGGCATCCTGCTATTAAGTATCTTATTGTCGGCAATATGGCAGTATTTTGATAAGAAGGTCAATCTACATGAGTGGTTTCAGACCATCATTATATTTTTTGTGGCCCATCAGATAGCCAATTTCGGGGTTTCAAAAATCATGCAAATCCAGTTTCAGTTACCGCAATCGGTGCTGGAACGCCCCGTTGGCGAGCTGAACGGTTACTGGATGACCTGGACCTACTTTGGCTATTCGCCTACTTTTACCATTATTCTGGGGTCTTTGCAGATAGTAGGTTCGGTGCTGTTATTGTTTAAAAAAACACGCCTGCTGGCCACGTTTATTTTGCTGCCAATGATGATAAACGTATGCTTTATGGAGCATTTCTATCAGATTTCTCCGCTGGCTTATTTTAATGCACTGCATTATACTGCGGTTCTGTTTTTTATTTTGCTGCAATACTATGAGGGGCTCTTGCACCTGCTTTTTTCATATAAAGAGTATTTCTACTTTGATAAGAAAACCCTTTTGCTAAGTTTGGCTCGCCTAATTGTAATTGGCGGAGCCTTCTGGCATATTTTCTGGCTTAAGAAGAATGACCGGCAGGCCAAAGAATTAATAGGCGTATGGCAGGTTGATGCTATAACAATGCAGAATCGTTCGGTAATACCTGAAAACGGCACTGAAGGAAACGTATGGTCGAGGATTTATTTTGAGCAGAATAATAGCTGCCTGTTTAAGTTTGATTCTGAAAAATTTAATGACAGCAAAGACTGGTATGGGCATTATGAAACTGAACCGAAGCAACGCAGGGCAACTATTGTTTTCAGAAGAAACAATCAGGCAGACTCCCTGAAACTCAGTTATCAGGTGTCGGGCAATAATCTTACATTGTCGGGTGTTTATCAGCGGGCTCCCTTGGTAATAAAACTCAGCAGATTAAAATAGGCTTACAGGCTTTCTATGATTTTCATAATCGGTCCCGGATTCAGGAACAGATACACCAGCAGAAATATATAAATAAACAGCAGCACACGTTTTTCTAAATCCAGCGCAATTCTTTTGGCTCCGCCTTTAGGGTCTTTAAAAATCATGAAGTAGGGAATCCTAAGATAATAAAAAACCGATATAGCAGTATTGAGCAGGCTGATGATAAGCACCACCAGCACCACATTATTGCCGGTGTCGTTATAGGCATTCCAGAGAGCCGTAAAAATCAACAGCTTGCCGGTAAAACCCACAGTAGGCGGAAACCCCACCAGGGCTATCATTATAATTACTGCTGCCAGCCCCAGAAAGACGTTCTCCTGTCCCAAACCTTTCAGGCTTTCCAGTTCATAGCTTTCGGTTTTCAATGCCAGCAAATCTACCAGTAAAAACGCGGCTAGTGTTATAAACAGATAGGTAGCTACATAAAAAGTGGCCGATTGAACACCAAACTGATTAAGCGCCAGCAAGCCCACCAGCATAAACCCTGCATGGGCAATGGTTGAGTACCCCAGCATACGTTTGGTATTGTTCTGCCACAGTGCCGACAAATTGCCAATCAGCAAAGAGCCGGTAATTATAATGGCCAGTGTCATTCTGAAATCTATACTCAGGCCGTTCAGAAACCGAATCAATACAACTACTACACCCAGCTTGGGGGCAATAGATAAAAACGCCACAATAGGGGTAGGAGAGGCCTCATATACGTCGGGTGTCCAGCTATGAAAAGGCACTGCCGAGAGTTTGAAAAGCAAACCGCCGATGGTCATAAAAACTGCCAGATTGGCTACCCATGGTGGGTTCTGCCCCAGAAAGGTCATAAACTCATGGCTGCCAAAGTTGAGTGTGCCTGTCATTCCATAAAGTATAGACACACCATACAGCATGACCGCTGAGCTGGTTGCTCCGGTTAGCAGGTACTTAATGCCTGCCTCGGCGTTGGGTTTGGCCTTGTTAATTACTACCAGTAAGTATGAACAAATAGAAACGGTCTCAATTGCCACATAAAGTGTAAGCAGGTGAGACGTCATGCTCATAATAAAAAGCCCCAGAATAAGCGCCAGAAACAAAACATAAAACTCACCAACTACCTGGTACCCTACAATCCAGAGATGCAGAATAACCGCCGCTGCGGCAAGTGCAATGGTAACTTTAAAAAATATGCTGAGGCTGTCGAGAAATATCAGTCCATGAAATAATGATACCCCTGAGTTAAAATTGTTTTCAAGAAAATGATAAGAAGCAAAAAATATAAAACCAATGGTTACCAGCACCGCCAGCGTTAGTATGTTGTATAATAACGGCCGATACTGCTTCGAAAAAGCTACAATACCTACTACTACAAGAAAAATCCCGGCAAAAATCAGCTCGGGTAGTATCAGTCTGCTGCTTGATAATATATGTGAAATTTTCTCTAGCATTACCTGTGTTATAAACCGGCTGTTGGGTGCCTGGCTGTGGGTAGATTCTTCTAAAATTTGGTTATAAAAATTCTTACGCTCTCGCTGCTTACGTCAAAAATCAGATTAGGGAAAACGCCAAAAGCAAAAGCCAGGGCAGCCAGGCCATAAAGCATTACCATCTCGCGGATGTCCAGGTCTTTCATGTGGGATTCCTGATTACGGTTAACCCAGAATTTTCCGAAAAACATTTTCTGCAATGTCCATAAAAAATAGGCTGCCGAAAGCACAAGGCCTAAAGTGGCCAGCATCGGAATCCAGTCGGGCAATAGCTGCGATTTAAAACCACCCATCAGCGTAAAAAACTCTCCGATAAAACCCGGTAAGGCTGGCAGGCCCAGGCCACCAAAAAAACCAATGGTTACAGCCAGTGTAAACAATGGCATACGGGTAGACAAACCTCTGAAATTATCAATAATGCGGTTATGGGTGCGGTCGTATATTACGCCGGCAATCAGGAAGAGCATGGCAGACAAAATACCGTGGCCAAACATCTGGTATATGGCGCCGTTTATGCCTTCGGCAGTAAGAGACGCAATACCCAGCAACACAAATCCCATGTGCGATACCGACGAGTAGGCAATCATCTTTTTAAGGTCTTTTTGTGCCAGTGCATTAAAGGCTCCGTAAATAATAGATAAAACGCCTGCCCCGGCCACCACCATTGCAAATTGCTGGGCGGCATCAGGGAAAAACCCATAGGCAATACGAATAAACCCGTAGGCGCCTATTTTCAGCAATACACCAGCCAGAATAACCGAAACCGGCGTTGGCGCTTCCACGTGGGCATCGGGCAGCCAGGTGTGTAAAGGCACAGCCGGAAGTTTAATGCCAAAGCCAATCAGCAGTAATATAAAAGCAAAGGCTCGCGGAGCCATCCCGAATATCTGATGGGGGCTGTCTGGCGACAATAACGAAAAAGGAATAAAATTGCGGGTGTCGTTCAGCAGCCGGAAATCAAAAGTATGTACAGTGGTGTTCAGTTCCTGTGTCAGGAGGGTATCCTGTACCGACATCCCCAGGCCAATCATTACTATCAGTATAAAAACAGACCCAACGAAGGTGTAAATGAAAAACTTGATGGCGGCATACTCTCTTCGTTCGCCACCCCATATTCCAATCAGAAAATACATGGGCAGCAGCATAAACTCAAAGAAAATAAAGAACAGAAAGAAGTCTAGTGCAACAAAGCAACCCAGAACCGTTCCTGATAGCAACAGATACAATGAATGATAGGCTTTTTGCCGGTGGGAAATGTTGAATGACGCCACCGCGCCTACCACAAACACAATACCTGACAGCAGCACCATAGGCAGATTGATACCATCTACGCCCAGTATGTAGTCAATAGACAAGCTGCCCAGATTACCCAGCCCCAGGCGTATCCACTCATAATGCTCCAGAAACTGAAAGCCCGTCAACTGCGTATCATAAGTGCTGTAGAGGGTAATGATATTGAGTAGGTTAATAAAACTTACCAGCACCGATATCCACTTGAAAGAATCTTTGTAGGTATCGGGCAATAACAACACCAGCACCGCCGCTATTATCGGAAGAAAAATAAGTGTTGAAAGTAGAATATTATTCATGCCGTTTTTCCCGGTCCGAGAATTTTAATAAGGTTATACTATTAAATAAACTATTAATAAAACCAGACAAACAAAAATGGTGATCATGTATGTCTGGGCTTTTCCGTTCTGAATCTGACGGGTATAACTACCCATTTTTACCGTCGAATTAGCTACAAAGTTAACAAAGCCATCAATGATGTTCTGTTCTATCCAGCTCACTAATTCTGAAATCAGCAACATTAGTCTGGCAGACAGATTAACGATTCCGTCAATGACCACTACGTCAAACTTCTGAATATAAGGGCTGATACTCAAAACCGGATTCACAAAAACTATCTGGTAGATTTCGCTCAGGTAAAAATTATGAAATATAAGCCTGTTAAACATTCCATCAGGCTGGGTTTTAAATTGATCAATGGCGGCTCTTTCTTCTCTGGTGTATCTGTAACCGAGCCATAGCCCGGCAGCTGAAACCAGCATGGCAATGAGGGCCATCCAATGGAAACCACCGGAATGATGAGGGAACGACTCAAAGAACCAGCTGCTTTCGGCATAAAATGGGTTTACTGAAAAAACAAAGCCTATTGAAGCCACAGCCATTACCAGCACCGACCATTCCATGGGGCCCATTTCCTGCATGGTTTCATAAAAGTGTTCAATAATCAGTTTATCGTCTTCGTCCGGGTTATCATCCACGTTTACTATTCCTTCAATGCGGCGCGTGAGCCTCTTATATAAACTAATGGCTCCGGAAGATATCAATTCAACGGGGTTATCTTCATAATCCAGAAAAACCAGATACACCTGGCGCATCATATAAAAAGCGCTCAGCCCTGAAACCACAAGTGTGCATACAGGAAGGATATAGGCGGCCGTAGACGACTGATGACTGGCCCAGTCGAAAGCTGCTACAATAATGGCATCTTTAGACAAAAAGCCAGAAAAAAACGGAATACCCGCCAGAGCTGCGGCACATATAGTGTAGCAGTAAAATATAACCGGCATCTGCCCGCGCAGGTTGCCCATCTGGCGCATATCCTGTTGATGATGTGTATAGTGAATAACAGCCCCAGCCGACAAAAACAGGCCTGCCTTAAAAAAAGCGTGAGTAAGTAAATGAAACAATGCGGCATTAACAGCGCCCGTGCCTAAAGCTACTACCATAAGCCCAAGCTGAGAGATGGTAGAGTAGGCCAGTAATTTTTTAATATCATATTGGTTAAGCGCCGATAAGGCTCCGAGCAAGGCTGTAAATATACCAACCAACGCCATTACAAGTAGTGCGTCCGGGTTAAGAAGCGGATACACCCTTGCCATCAGAAAAATACCAGCGGCAACCATAGTAGCTGCATGTATAAGCGCCGAAACCGGCGTGGGGCCTTCCATGGCGTCAGGCAACCAGGCCTGTAAGGGTAACTGCGCCGACTTGGCCACGCAACCGCAAAAAATAAGCAAACCCATTGTGGTAATAACCGGGCTGCCAAAAGCTTCGGCCGACAACAGTTTGGCTTTTTCTGCTATCAGCGAAATATCAAATGTGCCAAAATAGCGGTAAACCAGAAAAATACCTATCAGAAAGCCCACATCACCAACACGATTGACCAGAAACGCCTTTTTGGCCGCATTAGTGGCCGATTGTTTTTCATACCAGAAACCGATGAGCAGATATGAACAAAGCCCGACGAGTTCCCAGAAAATATAAATCATGAGCAGATTGCCTGAAATGACAATGCCCAGCATAGCCAGCACAAATAAATTAATATAGGCGTAGTAGCGGCCAAAGTCGGTGTCGCCAGACATATAGCGCATAGAAAACACCTGTACCCATAAAGCAATAAACTGAACCAGAAAAAACATCATAAAGGTGAGTTCGTTCAGCAGAATATCAATTGCAAATGTGGTTGAGCCAAAATGGAACCAGTCGAGGTGGATTACATACCCGGAGCCATTATTGATGCTGATACCCATAGAAAAAAGCACCCCCACCACATTGAGCGAAATGGAAAGAAGACCCACCGATTGTTCACTTAAGGTGTTTCGTTTAAACAGCAGCAACGAAAACCCAATAAAGTATAACAAAAGGTTGATTAATATTACTTGCTCGGCAGACATTCAGATTAAACGCTTTTTTGCAAATATCTTACCTAATGAGTTATAAAGCAAAGATGATGCACATTTTTGTCTTTAATTTATACACAGCATCTGCGCGCACTTAAGGCCTGAAGCCACATGGAAGGGTGTTGCCAGCCGGAAGCATTAGGTTTTTTTTAGGCTCATAAAAGTGTTGACCGCTGCTGATGATAATTCGTTTTTATTCGCTTATCTTTCGACGTTTTTATGGCCAACCAAGCCGATGGATTTGCCGCACATTAATCACCTTTATTATTATTAAAAACTATGAGTTCACCGTTTTTGGGTTTACGCACCGCCACTTATAAAGTAGGCAATTTAGATGAGGCAAAAGCCTGGTATAGCCGTGTATTTGAAACAGAGCCTTATTTCGACCAGCCTTTTTATGTAGGTTATAATATTGGTGGGTTTGAACTTGGCCTTGTGCCAGACGAAAAAAACGATGGCAAAACCGATGGCGTAGTAACCTATTGGGGTGTAGCAGATGTTGAGGCCGTGCTGGCTACCCTGCTGGCCAATGGCGCTACGCTATACGAAGACCCCACCGACGTTGGTGACGGCATAAAAGTTGCCGCTGCAAAAGACCCCTGGGGCAATGTGGTGGGTGTTATTTTTAACCCTCATTTCAGCTCGGGTTCGTAAAAATTTCTGAAGGTTTTGGTTACACCCTGAAAAATCGAAAACTGTGCCATTACGTAAAATAGTATCTGAAAGTAGACGTGCAGGCCTGTTGGTGAAACATATAAAAAATATATCTCAGACATAGTCAGGATTGAAAAAAATATTGAGCCTGCCAGAAACCAGTAATAGCTGCTGTTGCTGGCTTTGCGCATTAGTGCTGTAATAATAAGCAAGGCTAAAAATGTCATGTACAATATTGAAGAAAAGAAAAAGGCTGAGCCAAGCACCGGCGATACAATTAGAACTGGTGCGCTGATAAGTGCAATACTCAGGGCAATTTTTTGCAGGTCTTTCCAGGTTGTACCAAAAACTGCTTCATGCCTTACGGTAGAAATGTAAAATGAGTAAGAGAGTGAATAAAACAGCAAAGCAGTTGACTTGATGTACTCGTTCTCAAATTCAAAGAATATATCTGCTATGGCCGCAAAAAGCAAACCCAGACCATAGGTATAGTCTTTCAGTTTCAAATCTTTCCTTCTTGCCGAGTAATAAAACGCCAGAAGGCAAAGTACTGGTAAGACGCAGAAATAGTTTGGAGAACCCGGATTGAGGGTATATGCACCAGTGTCGATCAAACAACTGAGCAGGTAAAATAGTTTTAACCTTAAAGGCATTTTTGAAGTTTAAAATAGCAATTGTATGACAAAAGTACTGAATTTTCTTGATTTTGAAAATTTAGCACTGTCTCTCATTGCTTCATGGCTAATAACGCTTTCAATAAAGGTATTAATTTTTTAATATCATCATACAATTGTGCCTTGTAATTTTGCAAGGCAATTTTAACTACATCTAAAATAAAAAAGAGAAATGAAAAGAAATGCAACTGCCGTTTGGCAAGGAACAGGTAAAGAAGGCAATGGCCACCTGACAACACAAAGCACAGTACTGAACGAAACACAGTATTCATTTAATTCTCGTTTTGCAGAAGGAGTAGGTACAAATCCTGAAGAACTGATTGCGGCCGCTCATGCCGGATGTTTTACCATGAAACTAAGTTTCAACCTTTCGGGTGCTGGTTTTATGCCTGAAAAACTAGAGACCAAATGTGAGATTACTTTTGAAAACGGCGAAATTACCCTTTCTCATTTGATACTGAACGCCAGCGTACCTGAAATTACAAAAGAAAAGTTTGATGAGCTGGTAGCAGATGCAGAGGCTAACTGCCCGATATCAAAGCTATTGAACACTAAAATATCGGTAGATGCTACATTGGCTTAATGCCTCATAAATGCAATTTTAGAAAGCTATTACTGCGTCGCAGGCCAAGCACCTGCTGCAAAGGTGATAGCTTTTTTTGGTGGTTGTTATTCAGTTTGCCTGTCAGCATATCTGGCGGTAAATATGCAGGTGTTGTTCGGTGAATTTATCCCACGAGAACTTCTGAGCCTGCGCCAGAGATTTTTTACTAAGTGCCAGATGCAGGTTTTTGTCGGTATATAATTGTAGCATGGCACCGGCTATGGCTTCTTCATCGGTGGGGTCAACCAGTATGCCGGCGTCTTCAACTACCTCGGGCAACGAGCTTTTGGTTGATGAAATAACTGGTGTGCCGCATTGCATGGCTTCAAGTGGTGGCAAGCCAAACCCTTCATACAAAGAGGGATACACAAAACCCAATGCAGCTGAATAAATGGCTGCCAGGTCTTTGTCTTCTACATAACCTGTAATAATTATTTTGTCTCTTAAGGAAGGATTAGCCTTTATCTCATCAAAAATTGCTTCAAAGTCCCAGCCTTTGGTGCCAACCAAAACCAGGTTCAGGTCTTCAATTTTTTCTTGCTCAACCAGCTTAATAAAGCTTCTGATGGTTCGCTCAATGTTTTTTCGTGGTTCTAAAGTAGATAGCGACAACAAGTATCGCTTATGCACACTGATGCCATATTTTTTAAGAACGTTCTCAATTTCTTCGTTATCTCTTACCTGATAAAATTTCTCTGCCGATGCAGCCAGCGGTACTACAAATACTCTGTCAGGCGATACCCCCGTTGCTTCACAGAGGTCGTTTTTGGTTGATTCTGAAATACAAACCGGATAAGTACCCTTTTTGATACAATCTAAAATCTGTTTGGTTATGCTCACGTTCCATTCGCCAAAATATTGAGGAAACAGATAAGGGATTATATCATGAACCGTAATAACTCTGGCAGGTTTGGTTAAGGCTTCCAGACCCGCCGGGGTTGGTAAAAAAGGCGAATGATAAACGTCATATTGCTCTAAAGCGCTGATAACCGGATTATACCCGGGTTTCAGGCGTGCCCTAAGCCTGGTAAATACTTCTCTTATCAGTTTTTGAGGCAATGACTTGTAAGCAAAGGCCGAAACCAGGCTGTTTTCAAAGTGGGCATATCTCAGGTCTTTGGGTGTATTCAGAACCGGATAGCCTGCATTTGGGTAGTTTTTTTCTAGAAACCCCAGAATTTCGGGTAAATGTTGGGTGCCTGTAATGGCAAGTTCAATGTCGGGGCTGCGATGCAGACCGTAAATCAGATTTTCTGCCACACGGTAAATACCCGTTCGCGATTGTTCATTAAAAAAACCCAGACCTAAAACGGCGCCATCTAAAACTACTCTGCTCATTTTTTAATGATTAATTATTCTATTAACAATCAGCTCTTTTACTTCGGCACTTTCAGGGTGTGCTACATAAACGGTTTCAACATTATTACGCTCAAAGGGTAAGCCAATGCTTGCCTTATGATTATGAATAAGGTAAACCGGCAGATTTGCCAGCGGAAAAAACGGATAGCCTACACTTTTGTAGACGGTAATGGTTTTGCAAAAGATGCTGCATAAATGCTCGGGGAACGAATCAAGCGTAAGTGCATAAGTGGCCTGTTGCGATAAAAGAGCTAGCTCATGAATATTTATTTTGCCCGATGTATCAGTAATTCTGTTTCTTAACGGTGCCTCAACCTGAACCAGTATCTGTTGCGAAAGCGTTGTTTGCCCGCAAAGCAATACGTTATATCCGGTTTTAGCGAGCAGGTCGTTCAGCACCGCCGCCCAAAAGGCAGCCGATAACTGTTTCTGTTCTCCACCAGACTCCGGAAAAACCATAAGATATGGCGCCGTGGGCAGGGTTGTTTTTTCTGCTATGCGCCCGGTGGTTACGCCGGGGGCAATCGGGAAATAAGGTTCCACATCTGCCAGCGTGCCGGTAATACCCATTTCGCGCAGAAGCATAAAATACATATCGAAATGATGAAACTCACCGTCGGGTACATCAAATTCAATATCCAGCAGGCCTCCCAGTCCGCGCCGGGCAAAACCCATGGCACGTCCTGTTTTTATAAACGGCAATACAAAATGTGCTACGGCATCGCTGTATCTGACATCTATATAGTAATCATAAGAATGCTGTTGTAGCAATGGTATAGCAGCACGGAAGGTACTGTAAAATTGTGCAAGCTTTTCTCTGCCATTTATCTTCCTGCGGTTGGTCTGGTAGTGGTCTATATAAATGGTGCGGTCTATGTAAGGATTATGCTCATTAACGGGCGCACACCAGCTTGGCGCAAGCAAATCTATAATGATATCCGGATACTTTTTCTTTATTATCGGAAACAGATACGTAACCGTAAGGGCATCGCCCAAATGCCCAAGAGAGGCTATCAGCACTCGTTTGGGCGACGTAACAGAGTAGTTACGGGGGCGTTTTTTAAAAAACAGGCTGGCATATATATCCACGAAGAAATCCATCACTTTTAGCGGAATGGTTTCACGCGGGGTACCACAGTATTTCCTCATAGGTAAAATCTTTTCTTATAGTTTATAGCCCTGCTCGCCAATATGCACCTTCCAGAATTCTGTTTCGTAAATATCCCAGGCATGGCAGCCAAAAGGTAAGCCTTTGTTGAGTTCGTAGGCTTTTTGGGGCATGTGTTCAACAGCAAATTTCAATGCCTGCCTCCAGCCCGGAGTCCGCACCTGTTTTAAATAGCGGTTCAGCTCAATACACCAGAACATATCTTCATTGTAAGCAGGGTGGGTGGCTGCCATTGCCAGATACTCCTCTATTTTTTTGTGGTTGCGGGGTATCAGGCTTAGTAGCTTTTGGGTTTTTCTTAAAGAGAACCCGCCATTGCCTACACTTCGTTTCATGATTATTTCTTTGGGGCCATATTTGCCATGCAGGTCTTCTTTCAGATTGAACCAGATGGCCAGCTGTTTTTTAAACTGCCAGACCCATTCTTTCCATTGGTTGTCAAACTCAATTTCAATACGCCAGGGAGCCCCAATGTAGTCGTAGCCCTGATTGCACCAGTAAGCCAGTTCATCTCTGAAAACAAAGGCATCCAGCTGGTAAATCAGCATATATTCGTAGGCCGTAAAACGTGCATAAAATTCTTCTGATAACAAAAGCCGGTTGTAAGTTAGCGTGCTTTTAAAATAACCATCGTCAAAATTTTGGGTCTGCAATTGTGGGTACTTTTCCAGCAGATAACCGACATTAAGCGAAGAAGGTTTAACCAGAATAATAGGATAGTTGCCCAGAACCCTGACACCCTGCTCAAGCGAGATGGCTTCAAAGGCAGTCAGTTGCTGCTGATAGACCGGAATAAGTACGCAAACGCTGGTATTTTTCAAACTGTAAGGCTTTTATCAAGAAAAATAGGTTTTGTCAGATAATCGTGCCGCCATCAATAGAAAACAACCCGCCGGTAGTATAGCCGGAAGCCGCTGATGCCAGATACAAGGCCATAGGCGATATCTCTTCTACTGAGCCCATACGCGCTATGGGCAGGCGTTTAGTAAAGTGCGCCAGTGTCTTCTCGTTGTCCCACAATGCCTGACTGAATTTTGTTTTAATAAGCCCCGGGCAAATGGCGTTTACCCGTATGCCATCCTGGCCCCATTCCTTGGCAAGCACTTTGGTAAGCATATTTAACGATGCCTTGCTTACGCTGTATATCCCAAGGCCGGGGTCGGGCGTGTGCCCGGCAATGCTGCTGATGTTAATGATACTGCCACCCCCGCGAGCTTTCATGATACCATGAACCATTTTAGAAAGCTCAAACGGGGCTTTCACGTTCACCTGCATAATTTTGTCGAAAGCGCTTTCAGAACAATCCAGCGACGGCCCGTAAACAGGGTTGGTGGCTGCATTGTTTACCAGAATGTCAATTCCTCCGTATATTTCAATGGTTTTATCAACCAGCAATTGCAGTTGAGCCATTTCACCGGCATGGGCGGCTATACCGGTGCATTCGCCTCCGGCTTGTTTTATTTCGTTAGCCAGTTCATCCAAATCGGCCTGTTTTCTGCTGCTTATTATAACTTTGGCTCCGTATTCGGCAAAAATACGGGCTATGGCTTCGCCAATGCCTTTGCTGGCACCGGTAATAACAGCCACTTTACCAGTTAAATCAAAAACGTTTTTCATCAATCGTATAGGGTAGAAAATTATCTTACTGTAAAATCAATCCGCCATCAGCTATCAGGCTCTGGCCAGTAATAAACGATGATTCGTCGGCTGCCAGATACAAAATGGCGCTGGCAATTTCTTCCGGTTTGCCAAAGCGTTTCATGGGTGTGGCATGTTGCAGGGCTTCCAGATACGCGGTATCGGTATCTGTGCCTTCCAGCATGGGCGTTTGTGTAAAGCCCGGGCATACGGCATTGATTCTGATGCCATATTTGGCAAATTCGGTGGCTGCGGTTTTGGTCATGCCTACAACTGCGTGCTTACTGGCCGAATAGGCAATATGGCCTACCATACCCAGATGCCCCGCAACCGAGGCTATATTAACAATATTACCGCTGCGTTGTTCTGCAAAATAATGCAACGCGGTTTTCATACATTGCCAGAGACCTTTTACGTTAATATCAATGATTTTGTCGAAATCGGCTTCCGGATACTTGTCAGTACGTACACGTGGGCCAAGTACACCGGCTGAATTGACCAATACATCAAACCTGCCCCAAAGTGCAATGGTCTGTTCAAACATCTGCTCAATATCGGCAGCGCGGGTAACATCTACTTTTATGTAGCCGGCCTCGCTGCCTGTATCTACAATGGCATTCGCCAACTCGCCATCTATGGTATCAGACAAATCGGCTACCATTACTCTTGCGCCTTCTCTGGCAAATAATATAGCCGCTGCTTTGCCGATGCCCGAGTTACCGCCGGTAATAATAACTACTTTGTCTTTGAATTTCATAGGTGTCGGGTGTTTAGTGAATTGATGATTTTTGTCTGAACTGTGCCGATACGTCGTACCGTTTTACCTGTTTTCCCTGAATAAATTCAGGGTCTAATGAAAAAATAATCCTTTGTTTTGATAGTCGGCGAATTTATTCGCCGAAAAATCAGTAAAATCCTTAAATCAGTTAAAACGGTCTGCCGTCGCGGCACAGTTCAAGACAACCTCATTTCTCACAAAAATAAATAATTTCTCCTGCTGGCAGGGCGTATCTTTCTACCAGGTCTTTTGGCATTTTCAATACAAAGTCATCCTCAGTTACTTTAAAGCCTGCTTTTTCCAGCTCACGGCCATAATCACGGCCAAAAAGGCGGAGGTGGTCGTTCTGCCAGAAAACCCGTTCACGTTCGCGAGGGTCGGTAATGGTTGGGTCTTCAAACGTATGTTCTTTGGTCCAGTCCTGCGGTGATTGTATAATGCCCCATCCTCCGGGTTTCAACACACGATACAACTCAGACATGGCCTTGTGGTAGTCTTCTACGTGTTCCATTACGTGGTTGCAAATTACCACATCAAATGTATTGGCCTCAAACGGAATCTCATGAATATCCATTTTTACCTTTGCCAGCGGTGACTCTATATCAGCCGTTATGTAGTCCAGATTTTTCATGGCCTCAAAACGGTCAATGAAACAATATTCAGGTGCTACGTGCAACACTTTCAGATGCCCGGCACGAAAGAAATTGGTTTTTTCTTTCATGTATAAGGCCATCAGGCGGTGTCTTTCAAGGGCCAGGCAGTTGGGGCAAAGCGCATTTTTGCGGGTTGCCATACGGCCGTAGGGTAAAAATTTATTCAGTTTTACATCACAAACCGGGCACTCTACGGTGTTTCCTTTCAAAATAATGGTGTAAACTTTGAGGGGTATATGGCTGAATAACTGGAGGTATTTTCTTGGAATGAAACGTAATAAGAAACTAATAATTTTGCCCATGCGCTAAAGTTATGACAGTATATCGTTGTAATTTAAGCCCAAAAATAGTTATTTTTGTCTTTGTTTTTACACCAATATTTAAAGATTCGATAAATTTATGGAAATAAAAAAACGAAAACCTCCCGGAAAAAGGATGATTAAAAATATGCCGCTGCGCGTGAAGTGGTTCTTGTCGGCCTCGGTTGGCATGATGCTGGTGGGCTATGGCTTGTCGGTTTTTAGCGAAGCAGGGCATCTGAAGCATACCAATGCCCCTTTTCTGCGGTGGTTTTTGTTGGGTACCTATAGTCTGATTATGGTTAACTCTGGGCTGGCCTTGTTCGGCCAGGCGGTTATTTTCAGAATGCGAATCGAAAACCGCAAGCTGATTAAGAATATTCTGAAAGACCGCGACAAGAAACAGAAAAGAACCCTTACCATAACCAGACTGGAGCCGCCAAAAGCAGATTAAGCATAGAAGCAACCATTGGGCCAGTTAAAACTCAGCCCACTTTGGTGTTTCTTTAGAATTATAAAAAAATACTGCCCTGGTTATCAGGCAGGTGCTTTAAGCAGTTCAGCTTTATGCTTCTGTGTCAAAGCAGGAATTAACACCAATATTATGAGAGAACCGGAAATACAGAAGACAATTATTCCTGTTGATTTGAATGACAAAGCGCTGAAAATTATTTCTTATGCTTTTATAATATCAAAAGATATTTTGTGTAACCACACTATTTTTCATTGCCTGGAAGACGACACCACCAAAGAGGAGGCAGGTGAGCTTCTGAAAGAAATGTTAGTTACCGTGCTGGAGCGTATACCGCAGCTACCCCAAACAACTATAAAAATACATGTTGTAAAAGGCAATTTTATTGAAGAACTAACCAGGCTGGAAGAGCAGGAGAAGTTTAACACTTTGGCCATTGGTACCGGCAATAAGGCGGAAGACTGGGAAATGGGCGAAACAACCAGAAAGATAGTGATGAGCATACCTGTACGGATAATTGCGGTGCCACCGCAGGCAGAGATGGTTTTTCCGGGAAGTCTGGGTGTTTTGGTTGAAACCATCGAGGAGTCGTACAGTGGTGTTTTTGATATATTTATGCAGTTTGTGGCTTACTATAATCTTTTTCTGAGTTTTGTAGTATTTGCCAAAGACAAACAAAAGCTGGAAGAGGAGCGCGCCCTTATTGAGGGTTTTAAAGATTTTTTCAGTGATACCATCACGTTCAGTTTTATTCTGGAAGAAGAACAAACCGTGCTGAATTTTCTTAAGTATGCCGATGAGTTGGGCTGCGACGGCACCGTAATTGCCTGGGACGAAGGCACTACCGCCTACAAGCTGGCGCGTGATACAGGCAGGGTATTCTGTAATCCGTTGAAACCGATTTTATACCTGAACCGCAGCGAGCTGAAGGGAATCCCCGAACATTTGTTTTTTGCTGACGAAATAGCCGAATAAAAAAAAGAGACGCCCGGAAGCGTCTCTTTTTTATGATGGGCAAAATATTTTCTGATTATTTCGCGAATTCCGCTTTCAAAGCCTCAACGTCAACACGTTGAACATCAACTTTCAACGACAAACGTTTGATTTCAGCAATTCTGTTTTTTGCAATTGCCTGGTTTCTTTTTGCTTTACGTTTTAACTGTGTTACTGCCATTTTTTTAGATATTTTGGGCTCCAGAACCCTAAAAAAAGGGCTTAGAGGTATTGAATGATTATATTTTAAAATCGTCCGGAAAGACTATGATTCGAAATCAGGGTGCAAAGTTAAGAAAATCAATGAACAATTAACAATTAACAATAAGTTTTTTACGCTAATTTTGCAGCCGGAAAATTTCATCCGACATTTATATATCTGATACAACAACATGAGTAAACCCGGCTTAGTAAGAGGTACGCGCGATTTTGGGCCATCGGTGATGGTAAAACGGAATTATATTTTCGATACAATTAAACATACTTTTCAGAAATTCGGCTTTCAGCCACTGGAAACCCCCAGCCTTGAAAACCTGTCGGTGCTGATGGGTAAATACGGTGATGAAGGCGACCAGCTTTTGTTTAAGGTATTGAACTCAGGCGATTTTTCGAAAGATCTGGCTCAGAAAGACCTGGACGAAGGCTTTAAAAAGCTAACCCATAAAATTTCAGAGAAAGGTTTGCGTTATGACCTTACCGTGCCTTTTGCCCGTTATGTGGTAATGAACCGCAACGAACTGGCCATACCCTTTAAAAGGTATCAGATTCAGCCGGTATGGCGCGCCGACCGACCGCAAAGGGGGCGTTACCGTGAGTTTTATCAGTGCGATGCCGACGTGGTAGGTACGGATTCTCTTATTTGTGAGGCCGAAATAGTGTTAATGCTGCATGAGATTTTCCAGAACCTGGGCATTGCAGACTTTACGGTTAAAATCAATAACCGCAAGATATTATCTGGCATTGCCGAAACCATTGGCATGAAAGGCAGTGAAGTACCCTTGACAGTAGCCATTGACAAACTGGACAAAATAGGAAAAGAAAAAGTTGAGGATGAATTGCGAGAAAGAGGTTTCTCTGATGAAGTGATAGCAAAACTGCAGCCTGTTTTTAACTTGCAAGGCAGTAGTGCGGAGGTTTTAAGTGGGCTGAAAACCTGGTTGAAAGATTCTGAAACCGGTTTGAAAGGTATAGAAGAGCTGGAGAGAGTATGGAATCTGGTTGAATCGTTCGGATTGCAGAATCCTAAAATACAACTGGATATTACGCTGGCACGTGGATTAAGTTATTATACAGGCGCTATTTTTGAGGTTAAAGCTAATGGCGTGCAGATGGGGAGTATCTCAGGCGGTGGCCGTTATGACAACCTGACAGGTACTTTTGGTTTGCCGGGCTTATCGGGTGTAGGTATTTCGTTGGGGGTTGACCGTATTTTCGACGTAATGGAAGAACTCGGCCTTTTCGCGGATAATCAAGGTGTAACCACTAAAATATTACTCACTAACTTTGATGCTGAGGCTGAAAGCTACTCATTACCGTTATTGAAAAAACTGCGCGACGCGGGCATTAATGCCGAAATATACCCTGACCACGCCAAGCTGAAAAAACAATTTGAATATGCCAACAAGAAGCAGATTCCGTATGTGTGCGTGGTGGGTTCAGAAGAGATGGCCAGCGGAGAATTAACCCTGAAAGACATGCAAAGCGGCGAACAAACCAAATTAACTTTAGAGAACATTATACAGAATTTGAAATAGCAACCTCAACCTTTAACAATGCTTAAAAACAGAAAATTTATTGCTTACACGCTGGTAATCGTAACAACGGTGGTTGCTACGCTTTCGTTTTATTTCTGGCAGGTGGCCAGCAGCGCTAACCTGAACGTAAAGGGCGAAAAAACCTTTGTGCTTTACATACCTACAGGTGCTACCTATAAGAACGTGGTAGACTCTTTGCATAAGCATGGCATGATACACGACGAAATTTCGTTTCAGTTTCTATCTAAATGGATGAAATACCCCGAGAATATAAAACCGGGCAGATATGAAATAAAACCGAACACGGGTAACAAAACATTGATATCGAAACTGAAAAGAGGCCAGCAGGATGATGTACGCCTTACTTTTAACAATATCCGCCTCAAGTCTGACCTCATTAAAAAAATCGGTAGCCGCTTTGAGTTCAGTACCGAAGAGTTGCAGGCTAAACTGAGTAACAAAGAGGTTTGTGCGAAATATGGTTTTGACACCACCACTATTATGTGTATGTTTTTGCCAAATACTTATTTTGTGCGCTGGACCACCACCACCGATAAGTTTCTGGACAGAATGCACAGCGAATACAAAAAGTACTGGACCGACGCCAAACTGGCCAAGGCAAAATCAATAAACATGACACCCGTTCAGGTAGGCATTCTTGCTTCTATTGTTCAATCTGAAACCAACAAAAAAGACGAAATGCCACGTGTGGCCGGGTCGTATATAAACCGTCTGGCTATTAATATGCCATTGCAGGCCGACCCGACCGTGAGATTTGCCCTGCGGGATTTCAGTATCAAGCGAGTAATGGAAAAACACCTGCGCACTAATTCGCCCTACAATACTTATCGTATTTCGGGTTTGCCTCCGGGGCCGATTGCCCTTCCGGAGCCAGTTGCGCTGGATGCCGTGCTTAACTACGAGCGCCACAAGTATATTTATTTCTGTGCCCGTGAAGACTTCTCAGGCTATCATAATTTTGCCGAGAATTACACCGACCACCTGAAAAACGCACATATTTATCAGGAGGCACTCAACAAAGCCATGATTCGCTGATGTATCAATTTGATTATGAGTACCGTATCCGCTATGCAGATGTAGACCAGATGGGGTATATGTATTACGGACACTATCCTCGCCTGTACGAAATCGGAAGGGTAGAAGCCTTGCGATCGCTGGGTTTACGCTACCGCAGCCTTGAAGAAATGGGCATTATGATGCCGGTCTATGAGTGTCATTGTAAATATCTGCAACCCGCCAGGTATGACGACCTCGTTACTATACGCGTTATTATCAAAGAAATCCCAAAGGTGCGCATTGTATTTCATTATGAAATTTACAATGAAGAAAACGTATTACTAAACGTAGGTGAAACCACACTGGTATTTGTTAAAATGGCTACCAACAAGGTATCTGTTTGCCCACCGGAGATTCTTAACAGGCTGAAGCCGTATTTTTCCTGATTGTGTCTGAACAATGAAATAGCTAATTTGATGATATAATGAATCAATATCAGGCTAAAGTTCAGTTGTTGCAACAGTTATCAAATTGTGAAACATAGTGTTCAGGTTGTGTACATTGTGGCATATTTAATTTAGTGCCGCAATGTACACCATGTATTCAAGGCCGTTCAATTCTGTTATTCAGTAAAGATTTTATCTTCATTGACACCATATAAATCATAAAGTCAGCAAAATCTAAAGATTTACTCCAGCTATATCTCAAAAGCTACTTCTTTAAAATCAAAAGTCCGTACTGCGCCGTTCACTTCAATCATCAGCGCGCCATTAGGGGCCACATCCACAATTTTACCTGCAAAGCGCTCCTGCCCACTGGTATAATAATGGGTTTCATCAAAGCGGAACAAGTGCTGCAGGTACTCTTTTTTCTGTTCGGCAATATGGCCATTTCTTAGCTGCAAATAATATTTTTCAAGGCAAATGCATAGTTCGCCCACCAGCGCTTCAAGGTCAAATTCGTCTTGTTGGGTAGCCAGCCTTAGCGATATTACCTTACTGTTGCTAAAGCTCAACTGGTTAATGTTTACGCCTATACCTACAATAGCGTGGCTCAGCCTGCTACCTGCCAAACTGTTTTCAATCAGAATGCCAGCTATTTTGCGGTTGCCTACATAAATATCATTGGGCCATTTAACAGTTAAGCCCGCTTGTATATATTTGCTCAGAAATAAATGAACTCCGAGCGAGACCGCTATGTTAAGGTTAAACTGGTCGGCGGCGCTCAGAAAATCAGGCTTTAAAATGACCGACATCGTGATGTTCTGCCCCGGCATGGTTTCCCATGTATTACCTCTCTGGCCACGGCCGGCTGTCTGGTCAGATGTTATGACAAGAGTGCCATCAAAAATTTTCTCATTTTGAATTTTTTCGGCCGCTACGTCGTTAGTAGAATGACAACTTGGCAGGTAAATGGTATTTTTGCCAATAAAAAGAGTTTTGGGCTGAAAATTGTTCAAATTTTAGTAATTTAGCGTTTTGTGTATAAATATTTGTTGATATATACAATTAATGTCTATATTTAGAATTAATAATAATAATTATTCTGAATTATGCCGGGCAATGTTCTTCAGTAATCAAAGGACGGCATATTTCATGCAAAATTAAAAGATGGCGAAAAAAAATAAAGAACTTTCAGGTGAAGAGTTAAGCCGCTTGGTAGTGCATGGCATGTTAGAGAAAAAAGCGGCCAACATAGTGGTGATGGATTTGAGAAACGTAAAAAATGCAATTACTGATTTTTTTGTTATATGTTCGGGAAATACCGACACGCAAATTGATGCAATTGCCACTTCAATAGAAGAAGAGATTATCAAAGCTTCAGGAATTCGCCCTTGGCATCAGGAGGGAAAGCAAAACAAAGAATGGATATTGCTTGACTACGTTGACGTAGTTGCCCATGTTTTCAGAAAAGACCGACGGAAATTCTATGACCTGGAGGCGCTCTGGGGTGATGCTGAACTGACCGAGATTGCCGAAAGCATGGAACCTGAACTCCCTAAACAAATATTAATAGATTGACCTTCAACAGTGAAAACCTTTGCAGTTTAGGCAATTTTATGTAAAGGTTTTCGGTATTATTAATAATTGCATTAAACTTTGAAAAAATAAAAACATGTCAGAAAACAGTAATGACTCCCCAAGAAGAAAACCTCAAACTAGTGGCGGAGGCGGGTTGCAGGGTTGGATTGTAGCGGTTATTATTATAGGTATTGTTGGCTTTTTGCTTTATTCACGTCAGGCAACTCTTGCGCCAGTAAAATATACCGAACTTGAACAAATGATTTTACAGAAGGATGTAAGAAGTATAGCAGTAGTTGACGGAAACAAAACTGTTGAAATTACGCTTACTCCTGAAGCCCTTCAGAAACCAGATTACCGGAAAGAACTGGGTAATAATAGATTTACCCTGAATGGCCCCCATTTGAAAATGGATGTAGTTTCGGTAGAATCTTTTATGAGAGATTACACCGAGTTTTTGAAAACTGCACAGGTTGATGAAAATTACAAAAAAACACTATATCCGGAAAGCGTAGAAAGACAAGACATCATGACAATGGTTTGGCAATTGCTGCCATTTATTGTAGTGCTGGGCTTGATGTACTTCCTCATGAGCCGTATGGCTGGTGGTGGAGGCCCCGGTGGCGCTATTTTCAACATTGGTAAGTCGCGGGCTGCATTATTTGATGCCGACAGCAAAGTTAAAATCACATTTGCTGATGTGGCCGGTCTTGTAGAAGCCAAAGAAGAATTACAGGAGATTGTAGATTTCTTGAAAACGCCTAAAAAATATACCGAACTAGGGGGTAAAATTCCGAAAGGTGCCTTACTTGTGGGTCCTCCGGGTACGGGTAAAACCCTTTTGGCTAAAGCCGTAGCCGGCGAAGCCAGCGTTCCTTTCTTCTCATTGTCTGGTTCAGACTTCGTTGAGATGTTTGTTGGTGTGGGTGCCGCCCGTGTGCGTGACCTCTTCAAACAAGCCAAAGAAAAAGCGCCATGTATTATTTTTATTGATGAGATAGACGCCGTGGGTCGTTCTCGTGGCCGTGGCGCTATGCCGGGCGCTAACGACGAACGTGAAAATACATTGAACTCGCTACTGGTTGAAATGGACGGTTTCGGCTCTGATGCCGGTATCATTATTCTGGCAGCTACCAACCGCCCTGATGTATTAGATTCTGCCTTGATGCGTCCGGGTCGTTTCGACCGCCAGATTAGCGTAGATACGCCAGACCTTATCGGTCGTGAGGCTATCTTCAAGGTACACATGAGACCTTTGAAGCTCTCTGATACCATCGACATTAAAAAACTGGCAGCACAAACACCGGGTTTTGCCGGAGCCGAGATTGCCAACGTTTGTAATGAAGCAGCACTTCTGGCTGCCAGACGCGGCAAGAAGTTTATTGATATGCAGGATTTCCACGATGCCATTGACCGTGAAATCGGTGGTCTGGAAAAGAAAAATAAATTGATTTCGCCTGAGGAAAAAGAAATTGTTGCTTACCATGAAGCAGGCCACGCAGTGGCTGGGTGGTTTCTGGAGCACGCCAATCCTCTGGTAAAAGTAAGTATCGTACCACGTGGAATTGCCGCTTTGGGTTATGCACAATACCTGCCTAAAGAGCAATACCTGTATCGTACCGAGCAACTTTTTGATGAAATGTGTATGACACTCGGTGGCCGTGCGGCAGAAGATGTTGTATTTGGCAAGATTTCAACCGGCGCTTTGAGTGACCTGGAACGCGTAACCAAAAGTGCTTACGGTATGACCACCGTTTATGGTATGAATGCCCGCATCGGAAACGTTTCGTTCTATGATTCTAAAGCCCAGGGCGAATATTCATTTACCAAGCCTTATTCTGAAGAAACAGCCAGAATTATTGATGAAGAAGTAAAGAAACTGATTTCTGAAGCCTATGAAAGAACCAGAAATCTGTTAATTGAAAAACGCGACCAACTGGAGGTGATTGCACAGGAACTATTGAAGAAAGAAATCATTTATCAGTCTGACCTTGTAGATTTGATAGGTAAACGTCCTTTCGAAAAACTGACCAATTATCAGGAGTTTATGGATAGCGATACCAGCACCAAAGAAAAGGATCAGAACAATGATAAAACTGATGTAAAAGTAGAGGAAAAAGTTTAAAACCTCTCTTGCTATATTATTACCAGCAAAAGGCTGCTCTGAAATTTCAGGGCAGCCTTTTGCTTTGGTTCTCTGCAGTACAATTATCTGGCGTTAATAATTGCCACAGTAAATCTTACCACGCAAACCAGCTTTTGCTCTTCTGTTGTTATTTTAATATCCCAAAGGTGGGTGGTGCGGCCAATATGCAAAGGGGTAGCTTTGGCATAAACCCAGTTACCCGCACTTACAGGGCGAACATGGTTGGCGTTTATTTCAAGGCCAACGGCACGTTGGGTGGTTGGGTCGTCTAAGGTAAGTACCGAGGCAATACTGCCCAGGGTTTCGGCCAGCGCTACCGACGCCCCACCGTGCAGAATCCCGAACGGCTGCGTGGTGCGGTGGTCTACCGGCATACGGGCAATTACATAGTCTTCTCCCAGTTCTACAAATTCTATTCCCAGGTGGTCGCCCATTGAGTTACTGTTCAGGTTTCTGAGCGCTTCAAAATCAAGATGTTTTTTAAACATGGTATATGAAGTTAATGTTGTTTTCTTTAAAAAATACAAAAAACGTACAGCAAAAAGGCCAGAATTTTCGTAATTTTGAGTATATATTATGTATTGAAGCCTAAATCTAAGTTTAGTTTAATAAAATTCAATACTTTATTTGATTAATCTAAAACCTACCATTTTGTCAGTAAAAACAATTTATCTGATTCGCCACGGGGAGACTGAATATAACCGCATGGGAATCGTTCAGGGAAGTGGCGTAGATTCTGATCTCAACGAATTAGGATTTGCACAGGCCAGAGCTTTTTTTGATGCTTACCAGCATGTAAATTTTCACAAAATTTATACCTCAAACCTGCGTCGCACGGTGCAAAGTGTGCAGCATTTCATCAACAACGGCATTACCTATGAGCAACTGGAAGGCTTAAATGAGATTTGCTGGGGAGAAAAAGAGGGCAAAGCCCCCAATTATCAGGAAGACGAATTTTATCTGGATGTGCTGCGCCGCTGGAAACTGGGCGAAACGCATATTCCCGCTGCTAATGGCGGAGAATCGCCGGATGAAGTAGCCGCACGGCAGAAAATTGCTTTTCAGCATATTTTATCACGCCCGGAAGAAGAGGTGGTACTGGTTGCCATGCACGGTAGGGCCATTAGAATATTGCTTACCCATTTGCTTAATTTGCCACTGTCTAAAATGGATGATTTTGAGCATACCAACCTTTGCCTGTATAAGCTGGTGTATTCTTATACCGACAACGCATTTGCGCTGGAGTTAAGCAATGACGTATCTCACCTAATGGTTTTGGCTGAATAACCATATCTCCGTTTGTAAAAGCATAAATCCATTGATGTATAAAAAACATTTTCTGTGGTTTTGTGCTTTATTTTTATGATATTTAGGTGCTGTTCTGATTCAAAGTGGCATAGTAAAATGGTTTTGTGTTAGTGTATAGACTTATTTTTAATGAATAAAAATAAATTATATTGGGTTTTCCAGATTACCGGGTGGTCGTTGTATAACCTGAATGAGGTTTTTCAATACAGCATACAGTATGACTATGACCACGACATGATCTTTAATGCGCTGGCCAATATTATTTTGTCTATACTGCTTACACACCTTTTCAGGGTAGTAGCCCGAAAGTTTAACTGGGGTGCGCTGCATTTACCGCAACTGGCTGCCAGAGTAGGGCTGGGGGTTTTGTTAATGACAACCATAATGGTGGCTGTAAACCTCCCTCTCGATTCGAAGTACGTAGGCGAATTGCTGAAGGCAAATCCGATTCTTACCATTGAGTACCCTATTAATCTGGCCAAGCCTTTTCTTGTTTGGGCGCTTATATATATGTTTTACAGGCACTCGGAAGAAAGACGCCAGCGCGAAGTAGAAGAAATAAAGCTGAAGTCGTCAATCAAAGAAACCGAAGCAAAGGTATTGCGCGCACAAATGAACCCCCACTTTATGTTCAATGCGCTTAATAGCATCAGGGCATTAGTGTTGGAAGACCCCACACGTGCGCAGCAGGGTATCACGCAATTATCTAATATCCTGCGCAGCTCGCTGCTGGCCGACAGGCGCAAAACGGTGTCGTTAAAAGAAGAGCTGCGTACCATTGAAGATTATCTGGCGCTAGAGAAAGTGCGTTACGAAGAGCGCCTGCAAATGAAATGGGATATTGACCCTGAAACTCAGAACGTGCAGGTGCCGCCCATGATGCTGCAGACCCTGGTAGAAAACGCCATTAAGCATGGCGTGCAAAAGGCTATCAACTGGGGTTTTGTTGAAATAAATACCAGTTTGTCAGACAACAAACTGTATATCAAGATACGTAATACCGGGCAGTTGCAAAGCACCGAATCTAATTCTGAAGCAGGTGGTTTCGGTTTGAAGAATACGTCTCAACGCCTGGAGCTGCTCTATGGAAGCGAGGCCTCGTTCAGGATTTTTCAGGAAGATAACCTGACCGTATGTGCCGAAATCATGATTCCGCTGAGTGGCTCAGATGTAAAAGTGATAGGCCATGAAGCAAAAAGCACAGCCACAGCCTAGTTGAAACCACAATAGATATTCACCAATTAATAACTCGTAGTGCCGGCGACCCGGTCATAACTTACGATGAAAGCACTGATAATAGACGATGAACGTTTGGCACGTAATGAATTGCGCAGACTGTTAGAGAATTTTCCTAAAATAAATATAATAGGAGAGGCCGCCAATGCAGAGGAAGCCCTTAACCTGATTGACGAACTACAACCGGATTTGTTGTTTCTGGATATTCAGATGCCCGGTAAAAACGGTTTTGAGTTGCTTGAAGCCATTGAAGGCAAAGTGCCGGAGGTAATTTTTACCACGGCCTATGATGAATATGCCCTGAAGGCCTTTGAATTTAATGCCCTTGATTACCTGTTGAAGCCCATAGATATTCAACGGCTGGCGGAGGCCATTCAGCGCGTTGAAGAAGAGCAAATGCATGAGGTAGAACGCAAAGAAGGTATGAAATTGCTGGGCGAGAGCGACCAGGTATTTGTAAAAGACGGTGAAAAATGCTGGTTTGTGAAGTTGGGCCGCGTGCGATTGTTTGAGTCGATGGGCAATTATGTACGCCTTCATTTTGATGACCAGAAGCCGATGATTCTTAAGTCGTTGAATAGCCTTGAAGAGCGGCTGGACCCCAAAATATATTTCAGAGCAAACCGCAAGCACATTATAAATCTTGCCTGGATTGATAAAATTGAACCCTGGTTTTCGGGTGGTTTATTAGTAACACTTAAACACGCCGAAAAAACAGCCAACCCCGAGAAAATTGAGATTTCACGCCGGCAAGCCATTAAGTTTAAGGATTTGATGAGTTTGTAAGGGGAAAGTAATATGAACTAAAGAAATCCCGTCAGGATGAGATATTTTTTTGTATCTTCCTGACGGGATTTTTCTATAGTAGAGCCGCAATGCTTGCGGCTAATCGTAGAATCGGTTATGAACGAATGAGATTTATAACTCTAACAATCAATTAGCATTTTGTAGTTCTCGCAGGCCCACAAAGCCGCAAGCATTGCGGCTCTACAAAATTTAACTAAATTATTAAACTTTTTTAAAATCTGATTTTGTATTAAAAACCAAATATTCTATTAATTCAATGTATATACACATATTTTTTATAGGTTTCAGATACTGTACCCTGAAATTTTTTAATGCACGGATATTTTTTATTGCTGAAACCTGCCTTTGAAAGCTGAATTAATTAACTTAAAATTGTGTTGTCAATTTGAAATAGAAATACAAATATTTACAGTTTTTTACGTTAATTGTTTATTAAGAACGGCATAGGTTTTTTAAGAATTTGATAACCCCGCATAAGCATAACTATTTTCTGAAATTTGTAAGAAATTCTTTGTAGGTAATGCATATTCTTAAGAAATTTGTATGACACAATCTTCAAAACTTCATAATGAGCGACGAAATTAAACACGAATGTGGCATTGCCCTGGTTCGTCTTCGTAAACCCCTCCAATATTATATTGATAAATACGGCACACCCCTTTATGGTATAAAGCGTCTGTATGTTTTGATGGAAAAACAATCAAATCGTGGTCAGGACGGAGCCGGTGTGGGTAATGTGAAGCTGGAAGTACCACCGGGTAGCAGATACATCAGTCGCTATCGTTCGGTAGAAAACCGCCCGGTTACTGATATTTTCAATAAAATCAATGAAAAATATCGCGAGGTGCTACGAAACAACCCGGATAAGTTTAAAGATGCCAAGTGGTTGCAAGAGAATTTGGCGTATTCAGGCGAAGTATGGTTGGGTCATTTGCGTTACGGAACACACGGCAAAAACGAAATTGAAAATTGCCACCCGATGCTACGCCAGAGTAACTGGCGTAGCCGTAACATGCTCATGGCTGGTAACTTTAATATGACCAACGCCGAAGAGCTGTTCAGGAAACTGGTGAAACTGGGCCAGCATCCAAAAGATAAAGGAGATACAGTAACCGTGATGGAAAAAATCGGTCATTTTCTTGACGAAGAAAACCAGAGAGTGTTTGACCGCTTTAAAGGAATTTACGAGAATCCGGCATTATCGGATATCATAGAAGACAATATGGACCTCCCAAGGGTTCTTTACCGTGCCTGCCGTGATTTTGACGGTGGCTATGCTATGGCTGGTATTACGGGTTTTGGCGCATCGTTTGTAGTACGAGACCCCGCGGGTATTCGCCCGGCGTATTACTGGGCAAACGACGAAGTGGTGGTTGTGGCTTCAGAAAAACCGGCTATTAAGGCGGCTTTCAATGCCAATTATGATGAAATTGCTGAGATTCAACCAGGCAATGCCCTGATTATAGATAAACATGGCGAGTATAATGAGTTTCAGATTATGAAACCATTAGAGAAGAAATCTTGCAGCTTTGAGCGCATTTATTTCTCGCGTGGCTCAGACCCGCAAATCTACAATGAACGCAAAAGGCTGGGGCAACTGCTAATACCGCAGATATTGGAGAAGATTGATTATGACCTTGAAAATACAGTGTTTTCGTATATTCCTAATACTGCCGAAATGGCATTTTTCGGAATGGTTGAGGGGTTGGAAGAATACCTTGCCGACTGGCGTTTGAAGCGCATTACCGATGGTAATTTGTCGGCCGAGGAAATCAAAAAGGTATTGTCTTTCAGGCCGAGGATAGAGAAGCTGGTATCTAAGGATGTGAAACTGCGCACCTTTATTACCAACGACGATGAGCGCGACGAGATGGTATCTCATGTGTATGAAATGACCTACGAGGTTATCAGGAAAGGCATTGATACGGTAGTGGTGATAGATGACTCTATTGTGCGTGGAACCACGCTTGAGAAGAGTATCCTGAAAATGCTTGATCGGCTGGGCCCTAAGAAGATAATTATTGTGTCATCAGCACCGCAGATTCGCTACCCTGATTGTTATGGTATTGATATGTCTAAAATGAAAGAGTTTGTGGCGTTTAGAGCCATGCTCGATTTGTTGAAGAAAAATGGTATCGATTATATGAAGCAAGAAGTTTACGCACAAAGTGTGGGTGCTTTACAAACCAACAATGCTTATGATACCAACTTTGTGAAACAATTATACAACAAATTTACTGACGAGGAGATATCTGACAAAATTGCTGAAATTGTAACCCCCGAAGGCATGAATGCCGAGGTTTCTATGGTTTACCAGACCGTCGAAAACCTGCATAAAGCTTGCCCCAACCATTTGGGCGACTGGTATTTTACCGGTAATTATCCTACTCGCGGGGGTAACCGTGTGGTAAATCAGGCTTTTGTAAACTTCATGGAAGGCAAACTGGTAAGAGCATATTAATTGATTTTAGCATAAAGGGTATCTTATAATAAAAGGGAGCAGACCAATCGGCCGGCTCCCTTAGTGTTTATAGAAATTTAACGAACCAAACACAAATCTGCTTTCTCAGGCAGATAAATTGCCCTTTTTCTTCTTTTTGTCGGGCAAACTAAACACATTATTGGCCACCTCTTTCAGGCCAATCAAACGCAGCACGTCACGCAAATCGATTACTTCCTGAATAGGAATCACTCCATTCTGAGAAATAGTTGTTGTGGTATCCATCACCGTTTTTTATAGTTTTTTATTGTTGACAAATTACATAACAAAGGTAACCCGGAGAGCGAATATTCGCGAAATATACCCACTGATTTTCGCAGATATTTATTTAGTGGTTAAGGCACTGAGTAGGTAAGCCGGGTCCTTAGCTGGCATTAACAGTGATGTTTTGCCGGGTTTTGCTTTAACAGCCCCCAATTAAAAAGCAACCGCCCAAAGAGCCGTTGCTTTATTCATCACCTAACCACTAAAAAGTATTATAAATAATACCGTTTATCTTATTCTTGCAGCTGGTTCTGAACAAGCCGTGGGGGCTGTCAGACACTATGAAAATAGGCCAGCTTATTAATAACTTCTTTAAGTCTTCTTCTAGATACGCCAATATGCCTGCCGCCTTCTATCTTAATTTCTCCTGCATTTTTGGCAACTTCAACACCTTTTACAAACATCATATTAACCAGGTGCGACTTGTGGATTCTGAGGAAAAGCTCCTCTCCGAACATCTTTTCAAAATCTTTGAGCGTTCTAGCTGCCAGATACTCACGGTTTTGAGTATAAATGTAAGTATAGTTGCAGTCGCCCTCCAGTCTTACAATTTTTTCCATTGGTATCTTTATCCAACGGTCCAGATAAAAAACTTTTATCTGCAGATGGTCTTCTGCATAATCAGAATGACTGAAAGTAGCTTTTACTTTTTGAAGTTCAAAATCAATACTGTTCATAATTAAGCTGGGTTATTTCACTTCAAACATAATTTGTAAACGAAAATTATGCAACCCAACCAAAAGGCTTAACTTTTGTAAAGTATTGATTATGAGAGTTTTATAATGAAAGCAGACCGTTAAATCAGGTAATTTCCCCTAAGAAATTACGTAAAACTACGTAGATGCTTTCATGGCTGTTTTATCAGTTTTTATGACTGACTTCTCTGTAAAAATATGCTTTATAATTACAATATGCATATATTTGCAAAAAATTTTATTAAACGGCAGACACGTGTTAGACAGAATCAAGGAAGTAATAGATGAAGTAACCGTTGCTACGGTTGGTAGCAAGGATGACCTCGAGAATTTTCGCCTCAGGTACATTAGTCGCAAAGGTATTCTGAACGACTTGTTTGAGCAGTTCAAGACTGTAGCAAACGACCAGAAGCGGGCAGTAGGACAAGAGCTGAACAAGCTGAAAACCTTTACCGAACAACGGTTTAAGGATTTCTCTGAGGAGCTTGAAAATGCAACCGACGATTCAGCCGGTAGTAAGCTGGATCTTACTTTACCTGTTGCACCTAACTTTGCAGGTTCTGTTCACCCGCTTACATTAACCCGTCAGCGTGTGTTGGAGGTATTTGCCCGCATGGGTTTCAGCCATGAAGATGGACCCGAGGTAGAAACAGACTGGTATAACTTTACAGCCCTGAATTTTGCCGAAAACCACCCTGCCCGCGAAATGCAGGATACTTTCTTTGTTGAGAAAAAAGCTGCCCAGAAAGATGACGTGCTGCTGCGCACGCATACTTCAAACGTGCAGGTGCGTTTAATAGAAAGAAAGAAGCCACCCATCAGGTCTATAATGATTGGCCGTGTGTATCGTAACGAGGCTATATCGGCCCGGGCGCACTGCCAGTTTCATCAGATAGAGGGTCTGTATGTAGATAAAAACGTAAGTTTTAAAGACCTGAAAGATACGCTTTATCACTTTGCCAAAGAGATGTTTGGTAAAGATACCAAAATTCGTCTGCGCCCCAGTTACTTTCCGTTTACTGAGCCAAGCGCCGAAATTGACGTATCTTGTTTTATATGTGGGGGTAAAGGCTGTAACATTTGTAAGCACAGTGGCTGGGTAGAAATTGCCGGCTCTGGTATGGTAGACCCCAACGTATTGCAAAACAGCGGAATTGACCCTGAAGAATACACAGGTTTTGCCTTTGGCATGGGCGTAGAACGTATTACCATGCTTCGCTACGGAATTAATGATTTACGCTTGTTCTTTGAGAACGACGTGCGCTTTCTGAGACAATTTGAAGGTGCCTGATGCAGATTGTAGATAAGAGAAACTCTGCCCGGAAGGGTGGAGTTTTTTTGTGTCTGCATCACCCGAAAGCTGTAGTCATAAGCAAACAAAGGTTTGTTGTTGCATCGGGTTTGATTTTTTCAGAGAAAAAAAATGAATTGTGGGTAAAATTATTTAATCTTGCCTTTCAGCTGGCGCGGTTTTTTAGTGTTATAAAAGAATAAGTATAACCACCAACAACCTTCAGACATTGCTCAACTAGAAAAGATTTAAAAAGTATTATGAAGTATCCGGCACTTTTAAAATTGCTGACTGAAACCGGAATTATTCCGGAAGACCAGTCTGGCAAAATACAGGTTTATGAAAAAAATAAGCCTTTCTCTATTCATTGGGAATTACGGACTTTCCTTTACGCAGGCATTGTACTGTTAGGCACCGGCCTGGGCACCGTTATTTATTTCAACATTGATTCTATTGGCCATACGGTTCTTATCAGCCTTATTGTGGCGGCTTTTCTGGGCTGCCTGTGGTATGCATTCAGGTATCGCAAGCCCTTTAGCTGGAATGAAGTAACAACCGGCGATAAACTGGACGATTTCGCCCTGCTGGCAGCCTGCGTGCTGTTTCTAACGCTGGAAGGTTACCTGCAATACCAGTATAATATTTTTGGCACCCGTTACGGGTTGGTTACTTTTCTGCCCGCTGTATTGTTTTTCTTTCTGGCTTACCGGTTCGACCATCGGGGCGTGCTTTCTATGGCCATCACGGCTTTTTCTTCCTGGGTGGGGGTTAATATTGCGCCCATTAAATTGTGGCAACAAAAGAACTTTTCAACGGTTGATTTAACTAATATATCTATACTTCTTGGGGTGGCGCTGATGGCCGCTGGTTTTATAGCCGGATACAAAAAGCTAAAGGCTCATTTTGCTTTTACTTATCTTATTTTTGGCTCAAACATTGCATTTGTTGCGGGGCTGGCAGGTCTTATTCAGTTTGAAACCAAATTTTTGTATATGCTGCTGATAGCCCTTTTAAGTACCGGTAGTATATGGTATGGCCGCAAAATGCAGTCTTTTGTGTTTTTGTTGATGGGCGTGCTGTATGGGTACGTTGCTTTTACCTATTTTATTTTTTACAGAGACTGGGCACAGGGGCTCAGTTTTACCATATATACTTTGTATTATATGGCCTCGGCGGTTGGTATAGTGTTGTTTCTCATCAACATCAAACAAATAATTGGTATTAAAAAATGAAAAAAGCGTATAACGAAACCTGGGTTGATAACATAGAAAACCGGAATACCATTAAAGACTGGTATGATGAAAAAGTGTTGAGCAAGCAACAGTACGACAAGGCAATTGATTTATTTCCGGTAAATTTCTACCAGCCCAATATGTTTATTGAGTTCGGTTTGTTCATATTTACTAATCTGGCCTTATCGGCTGCATTTGGTTTTTTGTCTATTACCATCTTTCAAGACATACTTAACACAAGCACAGGGCTGGCAATAATAAGTTTAATCTATTGTGTATTACTAATTGTATTTCTTGAATACCTCATCAGGAAAAGAAAGCTCTATCGTTCTGGTACCGACAACGCCCTTTTGTATGTAGCCATAGGCTCGCTTCTAACAGCTATTTTTAGCTTTACCGATTTTAAGTGGCATATCTCTGCTTATTTTCTGGTTTCGTTGCTGGTATTTATTCCTTTCCTGATTCGGTACGGCGACCCTTTCGTGGCAGTAGGCATTTATGTAGCCTGGATCGCCTTCTGGTTTTCATTGGTTATCAGATACCCGGCCGGTAAAGATTTGCTGCCATTTATTATCATGGGGGTGTCTGCCGTTGGTTATTTTATAACCAGATGGTGGCAAAATAAAAATGCCTCTGCTTACTATGCCGATGCACAGATTTGCATAGAGGCTGGCGCGTTGATAACCTTTTATGTGGCCGGAAATTACTGGTTTGTGCGTGAAGGAAATGCTTTCCTGAATAACCTGGCTACCTCGGTTCAGATAAAATTCGCTCTTTTGTTTTATGTGCTTACGGTTGCTGTTCCTGCGGTATATCTGGTGTGGGGTCTTAAGAAGCAAAACAGAAAAATGGTGCTGGTAGGCATTGCTGCTGCGTGGTTTGATGTTTTTACGTTCAGGTTTTACTTTTCAGAAATACCCATCGAATGGGCCATGACCATCGGCGGGGCATTTCTGGCTTCGTTTGCAGTTTGGGGTATATGGTTTTTCAAAACTCCCAAATGGGGTTTAACCAGCAAGCAGACCCTTTCTGCTAAAGACCGCGATTTTGAGGTTTTTCTGTTGAGTCAGGTACTGCCGCATCAGGCACAACAAGGCAATAAAATGAAATTCGGCGATGGGGAGTTTGGTGGTGGCGGTAGTGGGAGTAGGTATTGAGATGGGTGAATGAGTGAGTTAGTGAATGAGTTAGTGAATGAGTGATTGAGTGAATTAGTGAGTTAGTGAATGAGTGATTTAGTGATTGAGAGATTTAGTGAATGAGTGAGTTAGTGATTAGTGAATTTTATGATTTTATTCTTTGATAATCGTGAACCATTGTGTCGCATTCTGTGCATCGTGGCTGTAAAAGTTAGCCTCAATGTTTGCCACCATGTACACAAAGTACTCAAAGTAACACAATTCAGTTCAAATTATATGCCATTCTGGCAAAGTTCAAGACCATACGCCATTCGCTCATTCATCATTCACAATTATAACCACAAACTCACTCATTCACTAAATCTTTTATTTCTTTCTCCCAAAATACCCGCAACACTTTTGAGTTAACACCTACTTCTTTAAAGAAATGGAGCCAGAAAAGCTGCTGGTTTGAAAGGTTATCCGTTGGTGATTTTACTTCTACAAAGCAATAATCGTTGTCGTCCCACATAAAGAGGTCAGGGAAACCACGCAGGTTTTCTACCAGGTTTTTCGACATCTCGTGCAGGATTTTCTTCAGTGCCTCAAAGTCTATTACCTCAACCGCCTTGCGCACCACAAGCCACATTTCTTCTACCCATGGCACAAAGGGGTTGGCAATACCGAATTTTGATTCATAATGCTCGCCCATATATACCAGCAGTAACTGGATGTTATCAAAGCTATCAAGATGATTGATGATGATGTCTTTACGTTTTTCGTAGAAATCGGGCAGGTATAAATCAGACGGGCGGCGTTGAAACGGATGATGGAAGGCAACCAGACTGGGGTCGAAAACGATATCCCAGAAGATAAGGCCAAAAATAGCCCGCCAAACGTAGTTTTCTGAAAACACAGCCAGCTTACCGTTGCTCTGGTAATAATCTACCACGCCCATTTCTACCTGATGCCTGAAGCCCTCTGAAATAGTAATGCTTTCAGAACGGTGCAGCCATGAGGTAGTACTCTTTTTATATACCCGTTTTTTACTGTTTACGTAGTTGATAAAATCAAACGCAAAGAACTTTTCATCTGCATTTTTCGGAAACTCAATCATCAACTGGCAAAGCGAAAGCGCTTCTTCAACATAGCCCAGTTTTTGGAGTGTCCGCACCTGTCGTTCTCTTGATGGTACCTGTTCGGTAAGGCGGTAGGTGTTCAGCGCTTCGTCATACAGTTTGCTTTTTTCAAGAAATGTAGCCACTTTAATAATCAACCTTTCATAAGCCGGTTTAGCTACTTCGCTCAGGTCGCCTACGGTGTCGGTAAAGTTCATAAACCAGTCGTAAACCTCAAGCGGCGGTGCCGATTGTTTCAGTTGCGAAAACAAATCGTTCTGGTCAGTTATCAGCCATTTGTCTTCGGCGTCTTTGCGGGTGTTAAAACGCGCCACCAGTTTGTCGTCGTCGTGGCTTTCATATTGCACCAGTCCAAGGTCTCTGACCACAAACTCGGTCATGTCCAGGTAGCGGTTACCAAAAAACAGAAACTTCATAAAGGTAACCTCAAACTCAAAACAAACCTTTACAACAGGCTCCATGTCTCGCACGGCATCAGCTATTTCTTCAAAGCTGAAATCGCTCAGAATAGCCTCTACCAGTTCATCTTTCTTTAATTTCTTATAAGATTTTCGCTCCGATTTGGGCAGATGTTCCTGGCTGAGCGCCATAATCGGAGCAAACCGTATGCAGAGTTCGTCTTTACCAAACACCCCCAGCAGTTCTTTGCCGAAGGTTTCGTGTTTATTAGCATTAATATGTTCTATAAATTCTCTGTCCAGTAGCTCGTTCAGCAGGGCGGGTATATCCGTTAACTCCTCGTAAGAGAGCCTGTTAATTTTAAAGAACAAGCCTTTGCGGTTACTGAAACGAATAAAAAGGCATTGAGCATCTTCGCTCAGGCAGTAGTATTTTCTCAGGAAGCGCCACTCGTTTTCGTTCAGGATATGGCGGTACTTCTCCTGTACAAAGTCTAACAGGTAGTTGAAATAATCGAGATAATATTTAGGAGGAAGCTCGTTTTGTTCTGCCATAATGATAGAAACAAAATTCAGGTATCAAGGGTTCGGCAGTTTCAGTTTGAGGCCGTCATAGGCCAGATGGATATTGGGAGGCAGCTCTGCTTCTACATCAGCATGCAGGCCCATTTTATGGCTTATGTGCGTAAGGTAGGTGGTGCCGGCATTTACTTTCCGGGCTACCTCTATGGCCTGCCCCAGTGTAAAGTGAGAAATGTGCGGCTCACGCTGCAAAGCGCCCAGCACCAGCACATCAGACCCATAGATTTTCTCCATTTCCTGTTCAGAAATGTAGTTTACATCAGTAATATACGTAAAGCCACCTATACGGAAACCAAGTACAGGCAGGCGGTGATGCAGCACCTCTATCGGCGTAAAGAAGATGCCCTCAATCTGAAAAGGTTGCAGGCTGATTTCGTTAAGATTAATAAGCGGAACGCCCGGATACTTGATGTCGTCAAAAGCGTAAGCATACTCACGTTTCAGTTGGTTTAGCACCCTGGGGTGGCCGTAAATATTGAGGTGGCGAATGCCATGCAGGTAGTTATAGGGGCGCACGTCGTCAAGCCCGGCTGTATGGTCTTTATGTTCGTGGGTATAAATGATGGCGTCTAGCCGGGGGATACGCTCGCGCAGGGCTTGTTGACGGAAGTCAGGGCCGGTGTCTATTACAAAATTTTTGCCGTTTACTTCAATCCAGACAGATACCCGCAAACGCTTGTCTCTGAAATCTAAAGAATTACAGACCTCGCATCCACACGTCAGTACGGGAACACCCGCTGAAGTACCTGTTCCTAGAAAAGTTACCTGCATGCCTGTGATACGGTAGCAACCCGTAAAGATTGCTACCGGAATATTATAAACTCGTTAGAATTATTCAGTCAGACCTTTTACAACTGTTACCAGTTTGTCAAAATTCAACGGCTTCATGAGCGCGTCGTTGAAACCGGCATTTTTGAAATCCTCTTCGGTATAGTTTTTAGCGTTTCCGGTAATAGCTACGGCCGGAATATCCGCCTTTTTCTTGTCACTCAATTCACGAATAGCCTTGATACACTCCATTCCGTCCATTATTGGCATGTTGATATCAAGAAGAAGTATGTCAAAGTCTTCTTTATCAAGCAATTGCATCACTTGTTCACCGTTTTTTACTGAGGTTATTTCAAAATTCTGAAACTCAAGAATTTTTTTGGCCAGGTTCAAAATAACTGAACTGTCTTCGGCTATTAGCACTCGTTTTGTAGATGGCATAGGAATTTCTTAGTTTGGTCTCTGCTATTTTGGTGTAAAGATAAGGAAAGAAGATTTTTAACAAAACCAAATTTTATTAAAGCCTGATAAAATATGTATTTTTGCAAAAATATAGTTTTTGCATTTCATTCTGAACCCCGACCATACAGGCTTGAATAGAATCTTACAACCCGGAAAAAAGATATACTTTGCTTCTGATTTTCATCTTGGAGCGCCCTCTCATCAGGATAGCCTGACCCGGGAAAAACTTCTGCTTGCCTGGCTGGAGCGTATCAGGCATGACGCCGGAGTTATTTTTCTGGTAGGCGATTTGTTCGATTTCTGGTTTGAGTACAAACGTGTGGTACCCAAAGGGTATGTACGTTTTTTGGGCAAGCTGGCCGAACTTTCTGATGCCGGTATTGAAATTATTGTTTTTCTGGGCAACCGCGATATGTGGATGACCGATTATTTTGAAACCGAACTGAACATACAGACCATCAGAAGACCCCGCACTTTTGTTTTTAACGATAAGAAGTTTCTGATTGGGCATGGCGACGGCCTGGGCAAAGGCGACTACGGCTATAAAGTGCTACAGGTTATTTTTGAAGGAAAACTGCCACGCTTTTTATTTAATTACATTATGCCGGCTAATCTGGGTATGTATCTGGGGTATATCTGGACCAAGTTCAGCTGGCGCAAAAAAAGAAAGCCGGAGCAATACCTGGGCGACGACAAAGAACATCTGGTGGGGTACTCAAAAGCAGTAGAAGCAAAAGAGCATCATGATTTTTATATTTATGGACACAGGCATACTATGGCAGACGTACAACTGACCCCAACCGCCAGATACATAAATCTGGGAGACTGGATATGGTATAACAGCTACGCTGTATTTGATGGCAATGATGTAACGCTGACACAGTTTAAGCCAAAGGACTGAATAAGTGCGAAAGATAAAAAGCAAATCCCCGAAAGATAGCCAGGCATTCTTCGGGGATTTGCTTTTTAGTGTTTTTCAGCCTTCGGTTTAGAAAATGTCTTTCAAACGAGGCAACTCAAGGTCTTTCTGAGATATATTCGGGTTTTCAATGCCCCAGTCAATGCCCAGTTCAGGGTCGTTCCAGATAATCCCTCCTTCAGAGGTTTTATTATAGAAATTTGTACATTTATAGGTAAAAAGGCAGGGTTCAAGCGCCAGAAAACCATGCGCAAATCCGGCTGGAATATACACCATGTTTTGCAAGGCAGAATCGAGAAGAAATTTCTGATGCTTGCCAAAGGTAGGGGAGCCGGGGCGTAAATCAACTGCCACATCAAGCGCTTTGCCTGTAATTACTCTTACCAGCTTGCCTTGCGCGTAGGGTTCTTTCTGAAAATGCAATCCTCTTAAAACACCGGCCGTTGAAGATGACTGATTGTCTTGCACGAAATCAAATGGAATGCCGTTATCGGCAAAGTTTTTTTTATGATACGACTCTAAAAAGTAGCCCCTTTCGTCGCCAAAAATACGGGGATAAATTTCTATTAAACCTTCAATAAAAGTATGTTTGAACTCCATTATAAATTATGTTCGTGTTTTAATTAGGTTCGCGCGGTTGTTGCAGGTAGTTACAAAGCCGTAAACTGAATAATTTATGCAAAAATAATATTTCCTGAATAAATTCTATTCTGTTTTGTATTAAATCAGCAGAATTACGGAAATTTGAGAAAATTTTTTAAAAATGACAAAAAAAGAGCTTTTCGACCAGATTCTTCAGAAGAAATCCTATTTATGTGTGGGGCTTGATACCGACTTGAAGAAGATTCCGGCGCATTTGTTAAAAACCAATGACCCTGTTTTTGAATTTAACCGCCAGATAATAGACGCAACTGCCCGCTACGCCGTAGCATATAAACCCAATATTGCTTTTTACGAGGCTATGGGCGTGAAAGGATGGGAGAGTCTGCAAAAAACGATGGAGTATATACCGAAAGAATGTTTTACCATTGCAGACGCCAAACGGGGCGATATTGGTAATACATCTGAGTTGTATGCCCGCACTTTTTTTGATAAAAGTTCGTCTGGTTTTGATTTTGACTCGGTAACCGTAGCGCCTTACATGGGGCGCGACTCCGTGCAGCCATTTCTGGCGTTTCCGGGTAAGTGGGTTATTCTGCTGGCATTAACGTCTAATGTAGGTAGCAATGATTTTCAGCACCTGACAGTGGAAGCAGGCGGCACGCGCAAGGCTTTGTTTGAACGTGTATTGGAGAAGTCGCAGGAGTGGGGCAATAGTGACGCCATGATGTATGTAGTAGGGGCAACCCAGGCTGATAAACTGGCCGAAATACGTAAAATTGTGCCAGAACACTTTCTGCTGGTGCCGGGTGTAGGTGCGCAGGGCGGTAGCCTGGAAGAAGTGTCGCGCTATGGTATGAATAGCCAGTGCGGGCTATTGGTCAATTCGGCCAGGGCCATTATTTATGCCTCAGACGGAACTGATTTTGCCGATGTTGCGGCACTTGAGGCCAGAAAAGTACAACAGGAAATGGAGCAGTATCTAAATGAATTAATCTGATATATTGGGTCTTGTTTTTCAAAAAAAACCATGACAGAATCGTTTATTCACTACCTGTGGCAATTTCAACAATTTAAGACTTCTTTGCTGCTGACAACCAAAGATGAACCGCTGAAGGTGCTAAAAACCGGCATGTTGAACACAGATGCCGGGCCGGATTTTCTGCAGGCAAGGGTGCTGATTGGTGAAATTGAATGGGCCGGCAATGTAGAAATGCATCTGCGGGCATCTGACTGGAACATTCACCAGCATCAGTCAGATAAGGCCTATAATAACGTAATTCTGCATGTGGTATGGGAAAGCGACAAGCCCATTTTAAGAGCCGACGGCAGCGAAATACCCACGCTTGAACTGAAAGCCATTACCGATAGCGCATTGTTAAACAGGTACCAGTTGCTGCTGAGCAATAAAAGTGTAATACCCTGCGCGGGGCAGTTTGCAGGGGTTTCTGACCTGGCTAAAATTACCACTTTCGACAAAGCCCTTACCAGACGGCTGATGCAAAAAGCCAAAGGTATTGAGGAATTGCTTGACCAGAACAACGGCGACTGGGAAGAAACTACCTACCAGCTACTGGCTAAAAACTTTGGTTTCAAGCTAAACTCAGAGGCTTTTCTAAGGCTGGCACAAAACCTGCCCCTGAAGGTGCTCCGGAAACACCGCGATAACTTGCTACAGATTGAAGCCATGCTTTTTGGGCAGGCCGGGCTTTTGGTAGAGGTAGACGAATACTCTGAAAAACTTACCCGCGAGTTTGATTTCTTTGCCGCCAAGTTTTCTTTAAAAGAACAACAGTTGCAGGCGCATGAATGGAAATTGCTTCGAACCAGACCTGCCAATTTCCCCACCATCAGAATTGCTCAACTTGCAAAGCTCATTACCAGCCAGCAAAGTTTTTTCTCTTTGTTTACTCAAACCGGGTCTGTAGATGAATTGAGAAAGGCTTTACAGGTAGAGCAGTCGGCCTACTGGCAAGATCACTATCATTTCAGTAAAAAAGCCGCACGCCGTAACAATGGCTTAGGCAAGGGCTCGGTAGATATACTGCTCATCAATACGGTTATACCCCTGCTGGCGTGTTATGCGCAAAAAACCGATAATCAGGCATATATGGATAGGGCCGTGGCTTTTCTGGAGTCGTTTCCGGCTGAAAGTAATCACATTATTGATATGTGGAAACAACTGGGCCAAAGCATTACAACTGCTTTTGATGCCCAGGCGGGTATTGAACTTTATAATCATTTCTGTACCCAAAAGAGATGCCTGCAATGCCATGTAGGTATAGAAATACTAAAGCGCTAACAAGCTTACGGGGTGTATTCTGTTTGCAAAGCTGCTCTCATTTCCTCTTTATTTTTTACAGGGCGCAGGTTTAACCGTTCTCCTTCGACCAGCATAAAATCATAAGCCGTGTCAAATTCATTTATGACGGTTCCTTCCAGAATGGCCTCTCTGATAGCCACTTTTATAAGACCCACTTCGCGTGAGGGCTTCAGATCAAACACTTCCATAATTATTTCACCGGTAATAACCGGCTGAAAATTACGAAGTTTGTCTTTGGCTTCCAGTTCAATTAACGATTCCTCCACCTTGTCGAAATTGCCCAGATACCGGCGTACACGGTTGGGGTCTTTAGAAGTAATATCTGCCCGGCACAAAATCATCAAGGCTTCTATGTCGTCGCCTGCTTCAAATAAAAGTCGCCTTAAGGCAGAGTCTGTAACGCCATCTTTGGCCAGCGCAATAGGGCGCAGGTGTAGCCGTACCAGCTTTTTTACCATTTTCATTTTGGCATCCAGCGGCAGTTTCAGCTTTCGGAAAATACCCGGGGTCATTTTTGAACCCAGCTCTTCATGCCCGTGGAAGGTCCAGCCCACTTTGGGGTGAAAGCGTTTGGTAGCCGGTTTGGCAATATCGTGCAGAATAGCAGCCCAGCGCAACCACAAATCATTCGATTTTACGGCCACGTTATCCAACACCTGCAGCGTATGGTAAAAATTATCTTTATGCCCTTTGCCGTCTTGCGTTTCAACCCCTTGCAACTCGCAGAATTCGGGGAATATTATCTGCAAAAGGCCTGCATAAAACAGCAGCTTAAAGCCGTAAGACGGCGTTTTAGACAGTACAATCTTGTTGAGTTCGTCGGTGATACGCTCTTGCGAAACAATACTGATGCGGTCTTTCATGGCCGCAATGGCATCAAAGGTGCTGCCTTCAATGTCAAAACCCAGTTGAGAAGCAAAGCGGATGGCACGCATCATGCGCAGGGGGTCGTCAGAGAAAGTTACTTCGGGGTTAAGGGGCGTACGGATATTTTTCTTTCTGATGTCTTCTACACCACCAAAAGGGTCTATCAGTTGCCCGAAGTCCTTCTTGTTTAATGATATGCCCAGTGCGTTGATGGTAAAGTCGCGGCGGTTCTGATCGTCTTCCAGCGTTCCGTCTTCTACGGCAGGCTTGCGTGAGTCGGCACTGTAAGATTCTTTTCTGGCGCCAACAAACTCAATTTCAAGGTCGTTTAATCTGATTTGTGCCGTGCCGAAATGCTTGAAATAATTAACGTGGATATTATCTCCTAATTTAGAGGCCACTCTTTCTGCCAGACCTATTCCGCTACCCAGGCAAACCACATCTATATCTTTATTGGGGCGGTTCAATATCAAATCGCGCACGTATCCGCCAATCACGTATGCATCCAGCCCTAACTCGGTGGCCGCCTGTGCAATGGTTTCAAAAATGGGTTCGTTTGATATATGCTCTTTAAAATTCATATTCATTATGTCTTTCCGGGCAATAAACGCCGAAAATTAATCAGGACGGCAATTTATCGAAGAAATTTTAAATGGACACCGAAAAACTGACATAATTTGAGCAATGCACTATGGGGCAGCGGGCTTCTCCTTTACTATTTTGCTCACAAACTGGTTGCCTTTCAGGTAGAATCGGTAGAGCAAATCGGCTCCCTGGGTAATACCAATGCGTGTGGTGGTTACAATTTCAGGGTTTTCATCTTTGGGCGGCAGGCAATAAAAATGTTGGCTGTAAACGGGTAAAAAATTAAAGTCGCGGTTAATACCCATAGCCGTTACCAGCTTGCCCGGGCCGCTGCAAAGGTTTTTCAGTTGGGTGGTTCCTCTTCTTTGCTGCATCAGTTCTATTCCATCCACAGGCTCAAGCGCTCTGATTAACACCGCTTCGCCGGTGTCTTTTTGGCCACTTACAATATTAAAACAATGGTAAACACCATAAATAAAATAGACGTAGGATATACCCGGTTTTTCAAACATGGCCGCATTTCTGGGGGTTTTCTTCCGGTAGGCGTGGCAGGCGGGGTCGTTTTGCAGATAGGCCTCTGTCTCTACAATGACGCCCGCTGTGAGGCCTTCAGGGCTGTTGTGCACCAATGTGCAGCCAAGCAGATGACGAGCCAGCGAGAGGGTGTCATATTTTTCGAAAAATTCTTTGGGAAGAATGTCCTGCATCAGTACTTTTGGCAAAATAATACCTTCAAATGTATAAAAAAATCCTTGGCCTTTTACTGTTTACACAGATTTGCTACGCACAGAAAGACTCTCTTAACCTAAATGCAACCCCCTGGAAAACCCTGAATTTAGGCTTTGGCGTTGTCTGGAAAAACTACCATTTTAATGATAAAAACCTGATGGGCACCAGCCAGATGATAAACGTGCTGGAAAGTAAACAGAAAAATAAGAAGGTCAGGTTTGGTTTTGTGGCCGCAGATGAAAAAAAGACGGATACCACCGCCAGACGATTGCTTTTACCTACCAGCCAGCTGGCAGCAAAAAGCGGAGCATTGGCAGCAGTAAACGCCGGATTCTTTGATATGAAAAACGGGGGCGCAGTTGATTACCTGAAAATTGATGGCCGTGTAATAGACACCACCCGGGTGGCCAATGTGGCACGTTTGCCCAGAAATGTGATTGCGGCGGTTGTTATTCATCGTAACCGTGTGAAAATTCTGAAAGGTGGGCTTACACCGGGTTGGGAGAAAAGCCTGCCTGCTGAAAATGTGCTGCTAACCGGCCCTTTATTATTAGCTGATGGCGAAGCCGTAAAACTGGAGAAAACATCTTTTAACGACAACCGCCACCCCAGAACCTGCGCCTGTATAACCACCGATAAGAAGTTACTTTTAATAACCGTTGATGGCCGCAGCAAGGAGTCGCACGGTATGACGCTCCACGAATTAACGGCTCTTACCAAAGCATTAAAATGCAAGGATGCTGTCAATTTTGACGGGGGAGGTTCTACTACCATGTATATTGAGGGGCAACCTGAAAACGGTGTTGTTAATTACCCGTCTGACAATAAAATATTTGACCATGCCGGAGAACGGTCTGTAAGTAATATTTTCGTAATTTTGAAGAAGTGAGGCGGCATTAAAAACCGCTGAATCAGGTAGAGCCGCATGGCATGTGGCTCATGTTTGAACCCGGAATTACCGAATTTACCGTAGCAGTTCAGAATTTTGAACCTACAACGTTTGACAATTTACATTTTTATAATTGCATTTTGAACAATATACAATATAAATACCGCCCCGATAACCTGACGGAGTCAGAGCCCAATAAGTATAAGCCTGAAAACCTGAAGTCGGAAGAGATGATTCTGAATCTGGGGCCTCAGCACCCGTCAACGCACGGAGTGCTAAGGCTGGAGGTGGTTACTGATGGCGAGATTGTGGTTGACGTAATACCTCACCTGGGGTATCTGCACCGTTGTTTTGAAAAACACGCGCAGAGCTTACCGTTTAATCAGACTATTCCATTTGTAGACCGCCTTGATTACCTGGGCGCAATGAACAGCGAACACGCCTATGTAATGGGTGTTGAAAAAATGCTGGGCATAGATAAAGACATTCCCAAACGGGTAGAGTACATCAGGGTGCTGGTGGCTGAGCTGAACCGCATAGCCTCGCACTTTATTGCTATTGGCACTTATGCGCTCGATATAGGCGCTTATACTCCTTTCTTGTGGTTGTTCCGTGACCGTGAACACATCTTGCGTATGCTTGAATGGACCTGCGGCGCACGTATGTTATATAATTATATATGGGTAGGAGGCTTGTTTTATGACCTGCCCGTTGGTTTTGAAGACCGTTGCCTGTCTTTGATAAAATACCTGAAACCCAAGCTGGTTGAGTTGCAGCAACTCGTAATAGACAACCACATTTTTATTAACCGTACTGCTAACGTAGCAGTTTTGCCGCTGCCTGTGGCTATTAATTACGGCTGCACAGGGCCGGTGCTGAGGGGCTCGGGTCTGAGGTGGGATTTACGCAAGGTGGATGGCTACTCTGTGTATCCGGAAATTGATTTTGATGTACCCATTGGCAAAGGGCTGGTTGGCAAAGTGGGCGACTGCTGGGACAGAAACTATGTTCGGGTGTTGGAGTGCCACGAGTCTATCAGAATCATTGAGCAATGTCTGGAGAAACTCACCAAAGAATATAACCGCACGCCGGAGTTTGACCCTCAGGCTGTGGTGCCAAAGAAGATTCGCCCTCAGAAAATGGATTTTTACGCCCGCGCCGAAAGTACCAAAGGCGAGCTGGGTTTCTATTTTAGAACTGATGGCCGGTCTGATGTTCCTTTGAGGGTAAAGGCGCGCGCCTGTTCGTTTAACAACCTTTCTGTACTGCCCGAGATTTCGCGCGGGGGCATGATTGCCGACCTGATAGCCGCTATCGGCTCTATTGATATTGTTATGGGTGAAGTTGACCGTTAAGCCAGGCTTTGGTTTTACGAATAATTACGGCACCCACCGCGGCCAGAAACTTGCCCCGGGGTACTGAGTTCATTATCTGTAACTCTTCTGCCAAAGTGGTGTGGCCATCTAAAAAGCTAAAAACGCGGGCCGGAGGGTTTTTGCGGTAAAGCATGGCAAAAATGTCGGCAGCGCTATGCCGTTTTTGTTCCAGCACATTCAGAAGTACCGAGGCATAGAACCGGAAGCGGTTGTCGAAAATACTTGCTTCTATTTTAGGTGAACCCGTCTGCTCAAGGTTTTCAACCAGCTTCTTTAGTTTTCTTTGCGTATTGGCAAAGGTGTATCCGGTGGCAGGGTTGGTATATCCGCCTGCGGTGCCAATTCTTACCACACGTGGGCTTGGGCGTTCGGTAGTGGGTACGTCGCTCATGGGTATCACACCAAACTCTTCTTCCAGAATCTGATAATCCTGCAATTGCAAATCGTTATTCAGATAATCTCTTAAGGCTGCATCATAATCGTCAGATGGTAGGAGTGTTTCACTGAAAATGGTGTATTCAACCAAAGCAGTATGGGCATCTAATGGCAGCAAATACATAAACCGGCAATCTTGCTTCTGATCAATATTGAAATTCATCAGTACTGGCACATCCGGGTTGAAGGCAGCTTGGGCTGTTTTAACTACGTATCCTTTAAAATGCTGCAGCAGATTGTGGTTAAGTGGCTGGGTAAGGTTAAGTTGATAGGTGCTGTCAAATACCAGAGCAGCTTCATAGGCCTGTCCGTCGGTGGTTTCTACCACTACACTATTTGCATTATCTTTTATGCTGTTTACGCTATCTTTCAGCCATTCAATTGGTTGATGCCTTTGAAGGTCGGCTTTTACAAAATCATAAAAATCTTTTCCGCGCAGCAACTTATACTGATAGCCGCCCATATCTAACATCTGTTTGTTGCCGTAGGCATCAATCAGCTGTACATTCTCCCATTTTTTTATCAAAACAGATTCAAACGTGTTTATGCCTCGTTCCCAGAATGCCCAGGTGCGGTCGTTCGTGTTTTTCTCCTGTGGCTCAATTATCAGCACAGATTTATCGGCCAGCTTACTGTTTTTTAGATAGTAAGCCAGCGAAAGCCCGGCCATGCCGCCACCACAGATAATGTAGTCGTAGTGTTTCATGGGATGAATGCCTGCTAAACAGGATAGTAAAGTTAATGAGAACTTTACAGGCGTCATTAACCACCTCCCCCTAAAATAAGCGATTATCATTGCCTAGTTTAGGGTACTCCTACTTGAAAAGGAGGGGAGATTGTTTTGATGATATATATGTATGTAAACCTACAGAAAAGCCCCGATTTATATGAATTGGGGCTTTTCTGAAATATCTTATTTATCAATACTACACATGTACGTGGCGCTCGGCATGGTAACTTGAACGCACCAGCGGCCCCGATTCAACGTATTTTATACCCCGTTTCAGGCCTTCTTCTTTATACATGGCAAAGGTATCCGGGTGTATAAACTCAATTACTTCATGGTGCATCTTGGTAGGTTGCAGGTACTGGCCCAGAGTCAGAATATCCAGCCCGTTTTCTGCCAGGTCGTCCATTGCTTGAAAGACTTCGTCTCTGGTTTCGCCCAGCCCCAGCATAATGCCAGACTTGGTGCGCTTGCCATACTCTTTGGTTCGGCGTGTTTGTTCAAGGCTTCGTGCATATTTGGCCTGCGGGCGTACATTACGATACAGGCGTTCAACGGTTTCCATGTTATGTGAAACAACCTCCTGCCCGGCTGATATCATTCTATACAATGCCTCCCAGTTACTTTTAGTATCAGGTATCAGCGTCTCAATGGTGGTTTGCGGTGAGGTTTCTTTCACTGCTCTTACGGTCTGATACCAGATTTCGGCACCTTTATCTTTTAACTCATCACGGTTGACCGACGTAAGCACAGCATGCTTTACCTGCATCAGCTTAATGGCTTCCGCAACGCGGCGGGGTTCGTCGGTATCGTATTCGTTGGGCCTGCCGGTGGCTACGGCACAAAACGTACAACTACGCGTACAAACATTGCCCAGAATCATAAAAGTGGCTGTTCCTTCTCCCCAGCATTCGCCCATATTGGGGCAATTGCCCGACTGGCAGATGGTGTGCAGCTTATGCTCATCAACTAAACTACGTACTTTTTTAAAATTGTCGCCTATAGGTAACTTTACCCTCAACCAATCGGGGCGGCGTGTTCGTTGTTCGGTGAGTACAACGGGTGTATCTGTCATAATCTTTTCTGCTAATAGTTTGAGGCAACGGCCCTACAAGGTACAAAAGTATAAGTTTTCATACTTCTGTAAAACATTTTAATGCAGATTACTTGGTTTTACTTTGTTTTTTGCTGCCAAAATAAATGGTCAGGTAGCCTGCAGTATAGAAACGCGAATTGGTGGTTAATTGGTTCGACATAATTTCAGGTGTTTTACTGAAATACTCTGCCGTAAGGCCAACTTCAAAGCCTGTCATGTTGTTGCCAAAAGTATTGATATCTATATTGGCGGCCAGCTTGGCATGGGCACCCGGTATAACTTTCATACTGGTAAACAAGCCCTGCCAGATACCCGCAGACCCCTGAATACGGTTAAAGTCTGTATGAATGTTGGGGTCAAACTGAACCACATCTACAGCGCCTTTGCCGTCTCGGTCATATTTAATATAATAGGGTTTTTGTAAGCCCAACGATGGGCCAACGGCTGCAATTACACTTATGCCAATGCCGTCTTCACCGTTTTTTCTGAAGTAAACTATCTCACGGCCATATTGCGGGCGAAGCGAGAATAAATAGTTGGTTTTGCCATAAATAATACGGTTGGCAATGATGGTGGGTTCAGACCGCTCTTTGTTGTTTTTGATATTGACCGCCTCAAAGGCAATGTACTGATGAACCGGGTTCCATTTATAAGTACCTATAGATTTAGAGTGCCGCACAACAAAGCCCCCCAGCAGGCCGGAGTTGGTGTTGGTAGTTAAACCATAAGCCAGCATTTTATAGTCTTCTTTTTTACGCTCTGTTTTTTTAGAATCAGGTTTATTTACAACAGGCGGTGGTGGGGTAGAAGACCTTCTTTGCGCAAAACCGCCTGAAAAAACAAGCAAAAGCGCCAAACTTAGTACACCTATTTTCACGGGCGAAAAATTTATGATTCTGTTACTACCATTGACAATATCTAAATGTAGATTTTTTTCTACTGATAGCAACATTAAATTATTTTAAATTGTTTACCGAAACGGTTTTTTTGCAAAATACTTATTTTAAACGTAAATTTGGTTAGCATTATTCAAGAAAATGCCACAAATTCTAAAAATTTCTTTTTAAAAAATGCCGACTTCAAAAATTACTTACCTTGGCGAGCTTCGTACGGAAGCCGTACACCTTCAATCGGGCACACAAATAGTAACAGACGCCCCGGTTGATAATCATGGAAAAGGAGAAGCTTTTTCGCCTACCGATCTCACCGCAACCTCATTAGGCAGTTGTGCCATGACCATCATGGGCATAACGGCCCGCCGCGATGAAATTGATTTCACGGGTTCAACTATTGAAGTGACGAAAATTATGTCGGCAGAGTTGCCTCGCAGAATAGTAAAAATTGAGGTGAATTTTAACATGCAAACACCTGAAGAACTAAGCGAAGAAGTAAAGCACAAGTATATCCGTGTGGCGCATACCTGCCCTGTGGCTCTGAGCCTGCACCCTGATATTGCGCAGGTATTTAACTTTAACTGGCACGTTGCCGAAACCGTTTAAATGATATTCCCGGGGGATACGCCGTGTGTCCCCCGGGTTGTATGTATTTAAGATACCTGGTTTACAAGCTCATCAAACCGGATGTCGAAATGAGAAGCATCATAAACGCACGCTCCGTTTTTAATCAATAATACCTGTGGCGACTGATGCTCAACGGCAAAATCCTGCGCTATTTTGTTAGAGATTCCCCTGAACTGCAGCAGGTCAAGATAATAAGGTTCTATGCCCCGGGCTTTGGTAGTGTCCCAGGCGCGTTCCATTCTGCCAAGCGATGCCGCACTTATTGAACACGTAGTGCTATGTTTGAATACTAATACCGGATGCTGAAAAGATTTTTGTCTGATTTCCTCAATCTGCAATTCGTTATTGATGGTCTGCCAGTTCATGCGCGTTTACTTTGTTTATTTATGCTTTAAACCAAAAGCTAAACTTAAAAGTTTCGGCAGCAACAGAGAAAACAGCAGGCTTTAATGCCGGTTACTACGATAAAGGAGGCTGATTTGATACCGCAGATTAATGAATTTGAGCGACACCATACGTGCCATGTGAGACCGGGAAATGAATTTTATAAATTTTGAAATAAAACCCGGATAATTGGGTGTTGTGGTTTTATCGTTCTGGTTAAGGGCCACCGCCAGCGTGATTGAATAATAGGCCAGCGCATTGGTTACATCCATCAGGGCATGAATGGTCTTGTCTTGATTAATAAAATAAAACTCGCTGTAGAGAATATCTTTCACCAGAATAATGGTAACACCAGTTACCCCAACCCAGTAACTTTTTTTGTTTACAGGCCTGAAATAACCCAATACCAATAAAACAAACAATTCAAAAGCGTATAAAACCGTTACAAGAAAAACGGTGTCTGGTATTACTTTCAGTAGAACGAAACCGAAAAAAAAGAAAACAAAACTGGCAGGGAAAGCCAGCTTTAAACTGTTTTTCCATTGAAGGTTGTAAACACGGGTGCCTTCTTTCTGAAAAATTATTATATAAACCAAGTGCACAATGCAGGCGAGTGAAATCTGGATTAGTTCGCCATTGCCGTGGTAGTTGAGGTAAATGGAGAGGTCGCTGAAGGCGCCTATAAAACAGGCAAAGTACATGAGTTTGTCGATACTGGCAAACGCCCATTTTCTGGCAAATCCATAGTACACTCCCAGCAGTGGCATTAACATTGTTGCCCCTATCAGCAGTGCGGTACGGCTATCATTCAGAAAGACGTAAATATTGAATATTACCAGTATCGCCAGTAATACAGTAATAACTCTCTGCATGAGTTAATTAATCGAAGTTCGGTTTGGACTTAACTAAATTGAGAACAAAGCTATTAAAAAGTTCTTGAAATTTCCCTGATTCGGGTCGGGTATCTCAATAATTTTAATTTTTTATTTTTTGAGCATTCGGGTGCTTTCAGGGGGGTAAGGCTGCCAAAAAACCCTTGAATGCTGATATTTCAGAAGATTTCGGGCATAGCAAATTACTGATAATATCCGATTTCTTACCGTTTATCTTTAAATTCTTACCATTTGTCGGTAAAGTCAGTATTTACACAAAAATGCTTCGTTCTTTGATAATTTATATCATTTATGTTTAACCCTCTTTTTTAACTATTAGCCATTCTAAAACAAAATCAATTATGAAAGAATTGCCAAAACAAATGTCGTATGTTAATGATGTATTCAGTTCAGCACGCGACCTTGGTCTTATCCAGGTAAGAGCTCAGCAGGGCGATCAGCCCGGCCGTTCTATTTCGCTGAACGGAAAATCTTACACCAGTTTCATGTCTAACAATTATCTTGCCTTTGAAAACGATGAGCGGGTAAAGGAAGCGGCCATTGAGGGCATCAGAAAGTACGGCATGCAAACTTCTATTTCCAGAATGTATATGTCTTTTGACCACTACCTGGAGCTGGAAGAAAAGCTGGAAAAGATTTTTGGCTTACCTACATTTCTTTCGTCTTGCACTACTTTAGGGCACTTCGCCTACCTGCCTGTAATCATAGGCAAAAATGATGCCGTAATTCTCGACCAGTTCGTACATGAGAGTGTTCAGTTGGCTGCCAACACTTTAAAAGCCGACGGCTACCATGTAGAAGTGATCAAGCACAGCCAGATGGATATGCTTGAAAGAAGAATTAAAATGCTGAGCGAAAAGTTTGATAATGTCTGGTACCTGGCCGACAGCGTTTACTCTATGCACGGCGACCTGGCACCATTGAAAGACGTGGAAACACTTCTGAACGCGTATGATAAATTTAAGGTGTACATTGATGATGCCCACGGCATGAGCTGGATTGGTCAGAACGGCAAAGGCTATGCCCTGCATAACATACCACGGCATGAGAAAATGTATGTCATTACGTCGCTCAACAAAGGCTTTGGCGCCTTCAGCTCGGCACTGATATTCCCGAATCAGCTAACCAAACAAACCGTTTATAATTGTGGCGGTGCATTGCGTTTCTCGGCACCTACTTTGCATGCCGGTATAACGGCGGCATCGTGCATTGCAGATATTCATTTGTCTGACGAGATATACGAACGACAAATGCGCCTTAACGAACTCATTACTGTATTTAAACAAAAGGCACAGGCCCTGAACCTGCCAATTGTTAATTATTCGCACACACCACAGTTCTTTTTAGGCCTGGGTAGTGTAGAATTACTGATACGGTTCTCGCAGTTTTTAATGAGCAAAGAATTCCTTCTTAGCCCATCAACTGTTCCGGCGGTGCCTGTAAAACACTCAGGTTTCCGTATTTCACTGAGCCTTTACCAGACAGTGGAAGACGTTACAAACCTGCTTGACCTGCTGGCCGAGTACATTGAGGTACTCGAAAAAGAAGGTTCTTTTAATAAAGAGCAAGTATTGAAGGGCTTTAAAATGAGAGATAACCAGAATCATCTGGTGTAATGCGTCTTATTAAAATCGGCCTCTGTCATTTAATTAATGGCAGGGGCTTTTTTAATGGTGAATTAGTGAATGAGTGAATGAGTGATTGAGTGATTTAGTGAATGAGTGATTGAGCGAATTAGTGAATGAGTGATTGAGTGAATGAGTGATTGAGTGAATAAATTGTGTAACATAGTGTAATCCTAGAGTACATGGTGGCAATTACCAAGACTTAAAACCAAATTGCCACAATGTACACCAAGTACCCAAATTTGCACAAATATTTTTAATCGTTTATTCATTACTCACTAACTCACTCATTAACTAACTCACTCAATCACTCAATCACTCAATTCTTCTTAGTAAATTAATAAAATCATCTTTAATTTATCCAATTATATAGGCGCGTGATTTCTTTTTTCTTATCTTTAGCATCAGAAACAATCACTTAAGACAAACTATAAGTACTTATGCCTGGTGGCCAGGTGCTTACATTAATAAATGAGCCTTAATACTGATAATATCCGACTGGTTTTCGGACTAAAGCTAAAACAACTGCGAATTGACAAAGGTATGTCGCTTACTGACCTCGCCCAGAAGTCAGGCCTGTCGATGTCCTATATCAATGAAATAGAAAAAGGAAAGAAATATCCGAAGTCTGATAAAATAGTGGCTTTGGCCGATGCCATGGGCGTTGATTACGACAGCCTGGTGTCGCTCAAACTCAACAAAAAACTTGAGCCCATCTCTGAGCTGCTCCACTCTAATTTTCTGACCGAGCTGCCCTTTGAAATTTTTGGTATTTCGCCGGCCGACCTGCTTGAACTGCTCTCAGGGGCGCCAACCAAGCTGAGCGCCTTTATCAGCACTATTATTGAAATAGGCCGCAATTATAACATGACGGTAGAGCAGTTTTATTTTGCCGTTATGCGCTCGTATCAGGAAATGCACGACAACTACTTCCCCGAACTGGAAGAGGTGGTCGACAGGTTTCTGGCCGAAAACCGCATCAGCGCCGACACCCAGATTGATGAGTTTTACCTCTCTAATCTGCTAACTGATAAATACGGCATTGCCATTAAGTACTTCGACGAAGACGACTACCCCCATATCATTAACATCCGCTCGGTATTTTTGCCCAAAACCAATACCCTGCTCATCAATAAACGTATCACGTCTGACCAACGCGCCTTTACCCTGGGCCGCGAGCTGGGCTTTATTTATATGAAGCTCAAAGACCGCCCCTATACGTCGTCTTGGGTAGAGGTGAAGTCGTTTGAAGAGATTCTGAATAACTTCAAGGCCTCTTATTTTGCCGGAGCCATACTGATACGCCGTGAGAAACTGATAGAAAAACTGGAGCAGCTGTTTAACCAGCCAACCTGGAGCAACGCCGCACTGGTAGAAATGGCCGAGCAGTTTCAGGCTACGCCAGAGACACTCTACCACCGCATCAGCAATGTGCTGCCCCGATACTTTGGCATTGACGAGATTTTCTTTCTGCGGTTTGAGGCCCCTACGGGCAAAAAGGAGTATCATCTTACCAAAGAAATGCACCTGGCGCGCAGGCATACACCGCACGAGTCGCAGGAAGAGCATTACTGCCGCCGGTGGGTGTCATTGAATATTCTCGACGACGTGTCAGACCTGCAACAAAAAGGCGAAGTGAAAGAGCCACTGGTAGGGGTGCAGATATCTAACTATGTTGACTCCGGCAGTAAATATCTGGTGATGGCCATGGCGCGCCCGCTGAACATCATTAAGCATACCAACATCAGCGTGTCGGTGGGTTTTGAGATAAACGACAACCTGCGTGCCAAAATGAAATTTTTGGACGACCCGAACATCGTAACCCGCGACGTAAACCAGACCTGCGAACGCTGCAGCCTTTTCGACTGCAAAGAGCGCGTAGCCGCCCCCGTGATACTACAAAAGAAACGCCAGATACAGAACATGAAAGCTGCCCTGAGGGCCATGGAGGGGTGAGGATAGATACCATTTTATTACAAACAGCCTTGTTATGGGGCTGTTTTTTTTGTTTTGGGGGTACCGTTAAAAAAAAATAATATCTTATCAGAGAATAGATAATTGTATTGGATTATACATAGCTAATTTTGGGTTTTATTTCACATTTAATTTTAAATTATTTTGTAGAATTAAAGAAAAAATGCAAAATTCTTAATGTTTATGAATCTTAAAATCATTTTAAATTAAATGGCAAAATTGAAAAGAGAATCTTTTGAATGGGCATTAATCCATTTAACGAGTTTTTATGACAGTGATTTTTATCCATTGCTTTTCGAATTTAAAGCTATTAAGCATGATTGGAACAATATCCTGCCTGTTCTTTTGGAAATAGATATTGACACATATGCACCTAAAATGCCTTTTATTTCTGCTGCACCAAAGTCGGACGGATCTTGTAGAGTTGTTCATCAACTTGACCCAATAGACAGTTTGATTTATACGGCATTAGCGTATGAACACGCTTTAAATATTGAAGCTGCTAGAATACCTGTAGAAAGACACATTGCATTTTCTTATAGAATCAATCCAGATACAAAGGGTTCTTTTTTTGACACTAATAGAAATGGATATGGACTTTTTTTGAATAAAGCGGAGGAATTGGCTGGGGAAAAAAAGGAAGGATATGTTTTAATGACAGATCTTGTCGACTTCTATAATCAAATTTATCTTCATAGGGTTAGCAATATTTTGGAAGAAGCAGGGTCTATAAATTGTAAAGATTTTGAAAAGTTTTTATTAGGACTCAACAATAATATATCAAAAGGTATTCCAGTTGGGCCTGCGCCAAGTATCATAATATCAGAAGCAATCCTGTCAGATATAGATAATAAAATCATTAGACACAATGAGAGCTTTGTGCGATATGCAGATGATATATACATCTTCTTCTCTGATAAAATTGCTGCTCAGAGATTTCTCAGTAACTTAACACTTTACTTGCACTCAAATCATAGATTAGTTCTTTCATCAGAAAAGACAAGAATTATTACGACTGTCGAATTTCTTGAAAAGCATTTGAAAATAGAAGATGTTTTAGAAAAACAAAGACTACACAGCAAATTACGAGAAATCCAATCTGATATATACCCATTACCAGAAAAGCAGCCAGCATTTGAGGAGCTTGATAACAATGAAAAGTTCAAATTGCGGGCGGAGATATATAAGGAATTATTTTTGGAGTCTATTTCTTTCGAGAAAATTGATTTGGGATTAATGCGACATATTCTAAGACAGGCAGGCAATTATAAAATAAGAATAATTATACCTTTGATTTTTAAACATTTTGATACTTTAATTCCTGTCTTACGAGAGATTGTTAGTTTCTTTTTAAAAGTACTTAATGAGAAAACAGCGAAAAGATTTGAGGAAGAATTTTCATTGTTATTAGAAAAACCCTATTTGAGTGATTCTTTTATAAATATTTGGATTTTCACTTTATTCCAAGATGATTCTTTCAATAATACTAATATTAAGATTGATTATAATAAAGTTAACCGAATCAGAGAACGAGCATTAATAGCAAAAAGGTCGCATGACAAAACGTGGGTAAAGGATATAAAAGATGGTATCGATACTCTAGGCCCTTGGGATAAAAGAGCTGTTATTGACTCTGCAATTGTTTTGTCAAAAGACGAATGTTTGCATTGGTTAGGATTAATTGCGTCAAAGGGAGAGCTGGTTGAGAAATCTATATGCGCAAAAGTAATTAGTGATAAAAAGGCTGAATAATTGATGTATATTCAAATACAATTATCATCATAAAATGATTAAGATTTAGTTCAGAGTTGTAGATAAATACAAATTCTAGTGCTTTAAATAGAGTTTAGTTATATGACAGTATTATCTGCATCGAAACGGTGATTGACAAATAGTTAATATAATATTATAATGAAAGAAATTACAAAGGTTAGTTTATCAATAATACAGGAACACGAGGTATCTTGTAATTCAAGTATAACTTTAAATAATCACAACTTGCCGGATTTTTGTCCAATAAATGAAGTTAAATGTTATAGAGTATTACTTGAGGAAGATGATATTAATAGAATTTATCTTTTGTGGGAAGCGGGTTTTAATAATTTAACAAAGAACAATTCTTTTAAACTAGCTGATTTGACTGTTGATGCCCAAGAGTTAGTACGTGTTAAGTCCTTTCTCGATAATAGAATTGATTTACGAACATATGCTAATCTTGAAGTTATTCTTTTTGGTCAAAATTTGGAAGAATCCTCACTAACAGCCACCGATGGCAACCATAGACTAATGTCTCAATTCCTTAGTTATAAAAGTATTGCTGAAGTTCCAGCGTATATCTATACCCATGAAAAAATCAATAATTGGAATTTTATACCGCCTGTGGCTCGTTAAAATAGTTAACATCCTATTAACCAAACACTCTTTTGGCGGAATGTACTTAGCCATTAAAATAACTGCTCTTATGATCATTCATAATAACATCATTTAAAGTTAGCCAATGCAATTATTGATTAAGTAATTTGGCAATTGCTTTATATAAATCAACTCTATATAATCTCCATCCACCAAATAATCCCTATCTTACCCCCCAATTCCAAATCAAAAAAAATGAAAAAACTATCAATACTAGCCCTATTACTAATCTCAAACCAACTACTAGCCCAACTACCTGTAAAATCATTAGCACCGCAAAGCGAGTTGCTGAAAAGCAATGATAAAAAGCTGGCCGCCAACAAAAAACTGGTGTATGATATGTGGCGGGAGTTTCTGGAAGGTGGGCACATGGAAGTAGCTGAAAAATATTTTGCTGAAGATTATATGCAGCATAACCCCAACGCCGCTACGGGCAGAAAGGCGGTGGTAGAATTTTTCTCGAAATTCAAAAAGCCGGAACCCATAGCCGATGCCATTAAGGCGCAGGTGGTGTCAATCGTGGCTGAGGGCGATTTGGTGGTTATCAGTTTTGTAAGAGAATTGCCTGACCCAACCGACAAAACCAAAAAATATACCACAACCTGGTTTGATATGTTCAGAATTGAAAACGGCAAAATAGCCGAACACTGGGATAGCGCCGAGAAATATGCGCCTGCTAAGTAAAGATTATAAGCGTGCTTCCTCCTGTTCGGCTGAATTTCAATTCAGTCGCTGTGTATTGCGTTCTCTGAACGCAAACAACCAAATGATGCTCAAAAAACAACTGCCACACTGACGGATAAAACAATCAGCCAAGCATCTGATTGAAATACTGTTTATTGCCCCCACTGCTGCACAACAATGCCCAATTGTTTGTCGGTAATTGCAAATTCTCTGGCTCCCCAGGGGCGCAGGGTTATCCGGCTCAGGTTAGGGTGCAACAAGTGCGGATGCGAGGCCGAAACCCGGGCATACACTTCTTCTATGTTATCGGTTACCAGTCTGAACTCCGGGTTGTGTTCACGGGCCAAAGCGGCATCCTGAAAAAGATTAATCGTTATATCTCCTTTGGCAAGCACACAAAAAGGCCTTGCGGTTTTCAGTTCATCATGCACAATGCTGAACTGCAGGCAGTCGACAAACGTAACGAGGCCGTCTTTAATATCAACATAAAAAATATTTGGTACCAGCTTGCTGAAATGCATAGTGTAGGTTTGGTTTGTTTATTGGTTTACGGGGGCATCCCGCACGATTAGGGTAATTAACAAATTTAATTTTTTTTACCCAACCGTTCGATAAATAATTGTAAAATTATTGTTTGGTATTGGGTTATAAACCAGATATTTACAGACTGTTAATGCCAATATCGGAAGAATCTTCGGCGCAAGTTTAAAAAAAGCCTTAACTTGCATACTAAATCCAGCTTTCTTAAAGTTTATAACGAAAACCTATAATCTTTTCCCCATGCTACAAACAGTTTTGCTTCAAGTTCCAGACTCAACCTCAACTGCTGCAAGTGCCGAATCAATTAATTATTTAAGCCTCTTATTGAAAGGGGGAGTTGTTGTTTACCCGCTATTGTTTTTGCTTTTTCTGGCCATATTCTTCATTATTGAGCGTTACCTGTTTATCAGAGCTGCCTCTAATATAGATTTTGGCTTTCTACGCACCTTAAAAGATAACGTATTACGCGGCGACCTACGCACCGCTACCACCCTTTGCAAAAGTACTAATCTGCCTATTTCACGTATATTAGAAAAGGGTATTACACGTATAGGCCGCCCTGTGAAAGACATTGAGAGCGCAATGGAGATACAGGGGAACCTGGAAATATCTAAAATGGAAAAAAATATGGGCTTTCTGGGCCTTATTGCCGGGGTTGCGCCTATTCTGGGTTTTATTGGTACCATTTCGGGTATCATCCGTATATTTTATGACATTGCCGCTACCGGAAACTTCACCATCGAGATTATTGCCAATGGATTGTACGAAAAAATGATTTCGTCTTTCACCGGGCTGGTGGTAGGGGTGATAGCCTACGCCGGGTATCATGGTATCAACATGATGATTGATAAATTCAGTATCCACCTGCAGGCAACTGTAATGGATCTGCTCGACACATTGAACGAGCCTGTGAGATAATTTTTCAGCAACCATCAGTTTACCAACATGAAATTAAAACGCCAAAGAAGATTTGAAGCCGAAGTTTCAACCGCATCGCTGAACGATATTATGTTCTTCCTGCTGTTGTTCTTCCTCATTATATCTACGCTGGGGAATCCTAACGTAATTAAACTGCTTTTGCCTAAATCGTCGAAATCCTCGCACGATGTCAGCAAGCAACCGGTTTCGCTTTCTATTACCAAAGATAAGGTGTATTATATTAACAGCACACCGGTGCCTTTTCCGCAACTGGAAGAACGCCTGATAGCTGCCACCGCCAATATGGAAGAACCAACGGTGGTTTTAAGAGCCGAAAGCTCACTTACCGTGCAAGACCTGGTAGATGCCATGTCGCTGGGTGCCAAGCTGAAAATACGCATGGTTCTGGCTACCGAACTGAATAAGTAAATAGAATTATTATAGATGCACCAGGCCACCCATCGGGTGGCCTGGTGGCGTTTAATGGGGTGGGGTTGCACCTTTACTCTGCCAAAACCATTCCTGATTTCGGCGATTTTATGGTGTATTTCAAGCCCACCTTGTATTCTTTGGCAGGTGCCATGGTGAGTGTCCATTTAATTTTTCCGGTTTCTGTATTAACTTCCGCTTCGGGTGCTTCTTTGTCGTCAATGCTTACATCGCGGGTATTTGAGACAGGAAACTGGTCTTCAATCACCAGATTGATGGTTTCGTTTTTGGTGTTGCGCGCTACGATTTCAAAAGCAAACTGCTCAGTTTTATTACTGCCAATAAACTGTTTTTTCTGATAGCTTTTTATTTGTGTTCGGCTTATGATTACATTTTTATCTCGCCCGAACGAAAGGCTCAGGGTATCTTTATTGAATAAGTTCAGGTTCGATTTCCCCACATACGTGTTTTCAATAAACAGACTGGCCTCGCCGGGTAACAGCTTGTATTTCTCCCAGTTAATAATCTGTGCGTTCAGAAACACATCAGTGTCTATTTTCGGGATGCTAAAATGCTGAAAAACCGCCGGAATACTCTCTTCCTTAATTTCCACAGTAATTACCTTGCCGTCTGATGGAACACTGTATGGCACCAGAATATCAAAAGATTGGCTGGTAGGGGCATCTCGTTCAGTAATATCCAGCGGAACGGTTCTTTTTTTGTAGTCATTATTGCCGGCAATTTCCACCCCGGCGGCCCGGCCTGCTGGAGCATAGCCTGTCACAACAGCCTCGTTTAAAGCCTGAACAGACTCATCCATCACTACATCTAATCTGTTAGAAGTTACAGGTCTTTCAAGCCTATAGTAGCCAATATAATCGAAAATTAATGTTACCGATTTGCCATAAAGCTGGGGCGGAATTGTTAACCTGTAATAACCGTTTGCATCAGTTGATGTACTAAGGCTGGTACCTTTCAGGCTAATTTGCACACCGGGCAAAGGTTGTTTGTCGCTTTTTCCGGTTACTTTACCGAACACCTCTGCCTGATTAGCATTGATGCCCTGATTATCAGCCTCCTCCACCTGATTATAATAGTCGCTGTAATCATTTCTTTGGCCTACTGTCCATTTTTGTAGTATGGGTGCCTGCCCACTTTTGAACGGATTAGCCGTTGAAAGGCTCAGCTTTATGTCTTTCCAGTCTTCGCCTGAAAACTGGTACACATTGGCCTTATATGCCATGCGCAGGGGTTGGTTGAGCTTCTCAATTCTGAAATCATAAGTAGGCGCCCAGCCAGCATTTTTTACGAAATAATTTATTGAAACAGGGGCGTTGGTTACAGGTTCTTTTGCGCTGACGGTAACCGAAATTTCTGAAATTAGCGCGTCTTTTCTGGCATTGATTTCTGTAAGTTGCTGGTTAAGTTTTTTCGTTTCTTCTTCCAGTTTCTCTATTTTGTTCTGAAATTCCAGTTTTTTGGTCAGCACCTCCACCATCCGTTGTCGCTGGAAGTCGATACTTTCTTTTAAGTCGGCGGTTTTCATACCTGCCTGGGTGCCACCCACCACCTGATTTTTGAGCAGTATTTCTTCTTCGCGCTGGTAAACCAGCAGGTTGTTTTTTTCAACCGTCATCTTCAATGCAATCTGTTTTTTCTGGGCATCAATTGCATTGATTTCTTCCTGCAGGGGTTTGTCAAGCATATTACCTATTTTATGCGATACCGACAGGATAGTAAACCTGCCCTCGCTCTTCACCTGAATGCTATTGGCGTTGATTTGCGGCGATATACCTTTGAACAGCAGCTCGGTTCTGCCCACAGGCAACGACACTTTTGCAGAACGGCTTACCTGAGCGCCGTTGAGAAAAACCGTCACGTTTTCAACTTTTGAGTGGATAGTGTTGGGTTGTGCCCATAGCCATTGGCTTAATAGGCAAAGCAGGATGATTTTCTTCATAATATTTGTTTTTTTATGATGGATGCAAAGCGGCGTAGGATTCCATAAAAAATGAAAAGTTTTTTTTAAGAACGGGGCAAAAAAAAACAGGGCAAAGCCCTGTCGTATTTTATACAATGTGCTGGTATCATAATCGTTGCATTACCTGTTTTACCATCGCGTTTTTCCACTCCGTAAAATCTCCGGCCAGAATGTGTTCGCGGGCCTGGCCAACCAGCCAGAGGTAAAAAGTAAGATTATGTACGCTGGCTATTTGCGCGGCCAGAATTTCGTCACATTTCACCAGGTGGCGTAGATATGCCTTGCTGTAGAAAGTGCTTACATGTCCGCCGAGGTTTTCGTCGATGGGGCTGTAGTCGTCTTTCCACTTTTCGTTTTTGATGTTGATAATACCCTGCGTGGTAAACAGCATACCATTACGGGCATTGCGGGTGGGCATTACGCAGTCGAACATATCAATGCCCAGCGCAATGCTTTCGAGTATGTTTTCAGGCGTACCCACGCCCATCAGGTAGCGTGGTTTATCTTTGGGCAGAATGTCATTTACGTAGTCAATGGTTTCATACATTTTCTCTGCCGGTTCGCCTACGGCCAGCCCGCCTATGGCATTGCCCTCGCGGTTCTGGTTAGCAATAAATTCAGCCGACTGGATACGTAAATCTTTATACACACTGCCCTGCACAATCGGGAAAAGCGTTTGCGAGTAGCCATACAGGCCTTCGGTGGCATCAAACCTGTCGCAGCAGCGTTTCAGCCAACGATGCGTCATTTCCATCGATTTTTTGGCATAATCATAGTCGCAAGGGTAGGGTGCGCATTCATCAAAAGCCATGATGATGTCGGCGCCTATTACCCGCTGAATATCCATTACGCTTTCAGGCGTAAACAAGTGTTTAGAGCCATCAATATGCGACTGAAACTTTACGCCCTCTTCGGTTATTTTCCGTATATCTTTTAATGAAAACACCTGATACCCGCCCGAGTCAGTTAATATCGGGTGGTTCCAGCCGTTAAATTTATGCAGGCCTCCGGCACGTTGCAGAATATCCAAGCCCGGCCGCAGGTATAAATGGTAGGTGTTGCCCAGTATTATCTGCGCTTTTATATCGTTTTCAAGCTCTCTCTGATGCACCGCTTTCACGGTTCCGGCTGTACCCACCGGCATAAAAATCGGTGTCAGAATCTCGCCGTGGTCGGTTGTTATTTTTCCGGCTCTGGCTTTTGAGCCGCTGTCTGTCTTTTGTAATTCATATTTCATGCTGCAAAAATACGAAAGATTCACATTAATCGCTTATCAAATGCCTTTATCGTGTTATTGGGATTCAGATAGAAATTAACAGGTTTTTGAAATAGAATTGCCAATTGCGAGTTATATTTGTAGAGATTCTATTCAAATCCTCATGGAAAAATTATTTAAGGAGTTTCTGCATGCCGAAAACCTTTACCAAACCCGCAGGCATTTTTTTAAAACCTGCACAACTGGTTTAGGGGCTGCTGCTTTAGGCTCAATGATGAGCGGCTGTTTTTCTGGCAGTTCGTCAGGCAATGGCATAATAACAGACCCCACTCTACCTAAAACCCCGCATTTTGCACCCAAAGCCAAACAGGTTATTTATATTCACATGGCCGGAGCGCCGTCTCAACTGGAACTGTTCGACTACAAACCTGAACTGATGAAGTACGACGGCAAGGATTGTCCGCAGGAGTTTCTGGAAGGCAAAAAATTTGCTTTCATCAGGGGTGTACCTAAAATGCTGGGTTCTATCGGAAATTTTAGCCAGCATGGGCAGTCGGGGGCTTATATTTCAGACTTTATGCCGTATCTGCCAGACGTGGCCGACGAGCTGACTTTCCTGAAGGCCATGTACACCGACCAGTTTAACCATGCGCCGGCTCAATTACTGATGCACACGGGTAGCCCACGTTTGGGCAGGCCGAGCCTGGGTTCGTGGGCCATGTATGGCCTGGGTACCGAGAATCAGAATCTGCCCGGTTTTATAGTGCTGGCATCTGGCGGGCGTAGCCCCGATGCCGGAAAAAGTGTGTGGGGCAATGGATTTTTGCCCTCTATATACCAGGGTGTACAGTGCCGCACAGGCGCCGACCCGGTGTTGTATGTATCTGACCCGCACGGCATGAGCCGCGACATACGCAAGCAAACCATTGAGGCCATCAATGAAATTAACCGCCAGCAATATGAAGAAGTACAGGACCCCGAGATATTGACCCGGATATCGCAATACGAAATGGCTTTCAGAATGCAGATGTCGGTACCGGAGGTGATGGATATCAGCAAAGAACCCGAATGGATACGCAATATGTATGGGGCAGAGGTAGGCGAAGCCTCTTTTGCCAATAACTGCCTGCTGGCCCGCAGGCTGGTTGAAAACGGTGTGCGTTTTGTGCAGCTTTTCCATTGGGGATGGGATGCGCACGGCACCGACCAGCGGTTGTCATTAGACGGAGGTTTCAAGGAATTATGCCAGATAACCGACAGAGCCGTAACGGGGTTAATAAAAGACCTGAAAATGCGTGGCCTGCTAGACGAAACCCTGATTGTATGGGGCGGAGAATTTGGCAGAACCCCTATGCAGGAAAACCGCGACGGACAAACCCTGCCGTTTAAAGGCCGCGACCACCACCTGGATGCCTTTACTGTTTTTATGGCAGGCGGAGGTTTGAAAAAGGGTATGTCTTTAGGCGAAACCGACCCGCTTGGTTATTATGGGGTAAAAGACCGCACCCATGTGCATGATTTACAGGCTACTATACTGCATTTACTGGGCTTTGACCACGAAAAACTTACCTATACTTTTCAGGGGCGGCCGTTCAGGCTAACCGACGTGGCAGGTAAGGTAATAAAGCCCATATTGAGTTAATACAGCATTATTTTATCAGGTTTTATGGCTGCTGGCTACCGATACAAAATGGTCGGTAGTCTTTTTTTGTACAGTATTAAGAATCTTTTGTACTAAATAGTTAATTAAAACCGCTAAATAAGTTTTACTTTTAAGTTAAGGCCGTTTTTTGTTGCTTCGTACAGTCAAATATTTAGTTTGTTAAGAAGTAAAACAAGCTTTTGCTGTGGCCATCCCTTACGAATTTCTGAAAATGCTATACTATATATCATTACCTAATCAAAGATATTTTTTCTAGTATCAACTACAGTCAGTTGATAGCACGGCTTTTATAATTGAGTGAATGAGTATGTCCCGGCCAATATATTGCCTGACAATCGTAACCCAAAAACGCTTTTAACAGGCACCATTTAAACCAAAGTTAAAAACCGGCAGTTAAACTTATCTGACCAATAAGTGCTGCCGGTTTTTTTTGCGTATTGTTTGGTATCTCAAAACTCACACAATTCAATATAATGGCCGTCGGGGTCGGTTAAGAATAGCTGCCTGGCGCCGTCAGGGCGTAGTTTAATGGGCATATAGTCTACACCCATTGTTTGCAGGTGCTTTTCGGCTTGCTGTATGTCGGTAACCTCCAATGCGAAATGATTGCCCCTTATCCCGGTTGATGTACCTGTTTCTTCACGCCCTATGAGGTGCAGTTCGCGGTTATCACCCAGGCTGAACCATCGCACGGGGTAGTCAAAGGCAGGGGTGGGTATTTCGTGCAGGTCAAGGGCATTTGCATAAAAGTGGGCGCTGCGTTCTACGTCTGTTACCTGTAACGCAACATGGCTAAAGGTACTGATGGTCAGCTTGTTAAGCATAGGTGTTGTTGGTTATATATAACTTTTTTTAACTCAATTGGCTTTGCAAAACTAAATAAATCATCCGAATCGCCCCGGCAGTTTAGCTGTTCATTTGTTTTTTTAGTAACTTGCGGCATGGAAAAGTTCGTAGTTTCAGCTCGTAAGTACCGCCCGATTACGTTTGATGCCGTAGTGGGGCAGTCTCATATCACCACTACTCTTCAGAATGCCATCAGAACCAATCATCTGGCGCAGGCTTTTCTGTTTTGTGGGCCGCGTGGTGTGGGCAAAACTACCTGTGCGCGTATTTTAGCTAAAACTATCAACTGTCAGAATCTGCGGGAAGACATTTCGCCTTGTAACGAATGCGAATCATGCCGCAGTTTCAACAACAACGCATCTTTCAATATCCATGAATTGGATGCGGCTTCTAACAACTCGGTGGAAGACATCAGAAACCTGACCGACCAGGTGCGTTTTCCTCCGCAATCAGGTAAATACAAAGTATATATCATAGATGAGGTGCACATGCTGTCGCAGGCGGCTTTCAATGCTTTCCTGAAAACGCTGGAAGAACCCCCAGCCTATGCCATTTTTATTCTGGCAACAACCGAGAAGCATAAGATTCTGCCTACTATCCTGAGCCGCTGTCAGATTTTTGACTTCAACCGGATTCAGATAAAAGACATGGCCGACCACCTGGCCAATGTGGCCAGTAAAGAGGGTATCAATGCCGATTACCAGGCGCTTGAGTTAATTGCCCAAAAGGCCGACGGTGGTTTGCGCGATGCCCTGTCTATGTTTGACCTGAACGTAACCTTTGCCGCAGGCAATGAGCTTACCTACAGGGCTGTGCTTGACAACCTGCATATTCTGGACTATGACTATTATTTCAGAATGACAGATAGCCTGTTCAGTGGCAATATATCGGCAGCTTTACTGCTTTATAATGAGGTGCTCGAAAAGGGCTTTGACGGCCACCAGTTTGTGGTAGGTCTTAATGAGCATTTCAGAAACCTGATGGTAAGTAAAGATGCCCAGACGGTGAAACTGTTGCAGGTAGCAGAGTCTACTCAGAGAAGATATCAGGAACAGGCCGAAAAATTACCGATGGGCTACATTATGTCGAGCCTGAGTGTGGGTAGTCATCTGGATATTAACTATAAATCGGCCAAAAATCAACGCCTGCATGTTGAGATAGGGCTAATGAAGCTCTCACAGATACAACAGGTGTTGAACCTGAGTGACCTGCCCACCGGCACGGCAGACGAAAAAAAAAAGCCTAGCGTAAGCGAATCCACAGCAACACAGCCCGCGGTGCCTGCTGCCCCACCCGTAGCGGCTGAACCTGCTAAAACTGCACCTCAGCCGGTTTATACGGCACCTGCTGTACCCGAAGCCAAGCCCGTTGTAAGACAACCGGCACAGGCAGCATCGGCCAGACCGGCATTTGTGCCATCTTCGTTGAAATCAACCAATATTGATATTTCTTTGCCATCTTCTGCTGACAAGGGCAACCAGGCGAATGAACCCGCGATAAACCCTGTAAGACAGAACAAGGAGTTTACGGTAGAACAATTACGGCAGGAATTACACAGATTTGCAGATTCGCAGAATAAATCAACGCTTGAAGTTATGCTGAAACGTGATTTTGACTTACAGGGAACCATGTTAAAGCTAAGGCTCGATAACCAGGTGCAGATGGATCTGCTGACAGGTATAAAGCAGGATTTGGCTGAATACTTAAGAAAACAACTACAAAATTATACGATTCAAATTTATGCCGAGATTGTGGAATCTCAGATTGAAAGGCGCCCCTATACGGCTCAGGAAAAATTTGAATTTCTGGCCAATAAAAACCCGGCTCTTTGGGAATTAAAGGATAAACTAGGCATGGAGCTGGTTTTTTGATGTGAGATTATAATTTTGGTAGAGCTGCAATGCTTGCGGCTTATCGACGAATTAGCATTTTCTCTAATGGGGTTTGCTAGGTTAATTCTAATTGATGATTTTAATGAATAGATAGTCCCCTGGAGACGCAAGCATTGCGTCTCTACTAAACTGCAAAAAATATGAAATCAAAAAGGAAAATTAAAACCTATAAGACTGTGGAAGAAGTAGTAGAAGCCAAGAGTGAAGGAGCAAGGAAATTCTTGCAATCAGTAGATATTCCCCAAATTATTGCTTTGCATCCCACCCCTTCTAAAACCCCAAAGCCGTAAGTGCAGCGCGGGCTTTATTGTCTATTGATGTTTTGTATTCGTGGCGTTTGTAAGCCAGCGCTTTTTCGAAATATACTTTCGCCTTTTGTGGCTGATTTCTCTCCTGAAAAATATAGCCTGCCTGCAAGGCAGCACTCGCCCCGAAATGCCATTGCGAATCTTTGTTCTGGTCGGTTAGTTTTATGGCCCTCTCATAATAAGCCAGCGCCTTATCGGGTTGGGCAGTTTTATGAAAAATTCGAGCTATTCTATAGTTGAAGTCGGCCTTGTCTTTAGCCGAACCAAAGCTGGTTTCAGAAAGATTGGCGGCTTCGTGCAGCGCTTCGTCATAATATCCGGCATCAAAAGCCAGTCTGATTCTCATCAGCCGTTTATCCGGAAAAGTTTGCGTTTTGTTATAGCTTTCGTAGAATTTCTGTGCGGCCTTGTCAGACTCTGCCACCGTATTACCAACATCCGGAATACGCCTCAGATAAGCCAGGCTCTTTTTTTCATCGCCAGCCAGCCAGTTGCTTAAAAATAATTTATAATAGGTGTCTTTTAGAAAAGTTTTCCCTTTAAAATTACGTATATAGGCCATATACGCTGCGCTGGCCTGTGCATAATTTCCTTTAAATAGGTTTATTTCGGCCTTGTATAGCTCGGCAATCGGGAAGTATAAATAAGAAGCATTGTACGGATTCAGCCTCAGGATTTCAGCGGCCTGGTCGGTTTGACCTGTTTTTAAAGATATGGCTGTGGCCAGATAACAAAGGTTAAGGTTGTCTTTATGGTGGTTAACTGCCTGTAATAATTCTTCATTGGCCTGGTCGGTGTAAGGTAGTATGTACGCCTGGATAAAGAAGCGGCAAAAATCAGCCTCGCCGCCCCATATTTTGTCTTTAGATGCGGCCTCCAGTTCTTTTATACCTTGTTGAATGTTGCCTTTCAAACCCAGAAAATTGGTAACCCATTGCTGGTTTTCAGGTATTGAACCCACTAACACGTGCAAACAGCCAATAGACTTCAGATTCGGCAGAAACTCCGGAAACAGTTTTCTGTTTTCTTCCAGCAGCTTATTGGCCTGAATGATATTCCAGGCCGCTTTTATTTCATGCCCGAACCTGATTTTAAGCAATGCCCAATGAATTTTGAGTTCTGCCCTCAGAAATCGGTTATAGGGCGACCGCCTGTCGGTTTGCTCAATCAGCGCAAGTCTTTGTTCTTCTTTGCCGGTTAGTTTTTCAAAAGCAGCCGCATCCTCCGAATTAAGCAATTCTACCATATCGGCGTAGTTTTCTACATAAACCCTGAACGGGTTGGCCGGGCTTTCGGTGGCAAGCAGATTTCTTCCGCTTTGCATACGCAGTTTAAAAATTTCGGCGTAAGCTTTTTGAAGATTGGGGGTGAAGTCGGCCGTGGTGGCGTAGGCAGGGATAGCAAACACCAAAAGCCACAACAGGCCTGAAAAGAACCTGTTGATAGTTGCAAAGTGTTGGTGTCTGATGAGCATGGCTATTCTGAAAACAAAAAAGCCAAATCTTCCAGAAAATGAAAATTTGGCTTTCTCTTAATGAAAATGATATTATTTTCTGCTGATTTCGATGGCGTCAACGTCAGCCAGAATACGGCCGCAGTGTTCGCAAACGATAATCTTCTTTTTGTCTTTGATATCTGCCTGGCGTTGCGGAGGCACAATGTTGAAACAACCACCACATGCACCACGACGCACCATTACAACGGCTAAGCCATTGAGAGCATTAGAACGGATACGGTTATAGGCGTTCACTAAACGTTCTTCTACGTCAAGTGCGGCTTTGTCGCGTTGGCCAACCAGCGCTTTTTCTTCTTCCTGGCTTTCGGCAACCAAAACATCCAACTCTTTGCGTTTTACCTCAAGGTCTTTTTTACGGCCATTCATGGCTGCTTCTACATCAGCAATCTCAAGGCTTTTATTTCTGATTTTGAAGTCAGCTTCTTTGATGCGTTTGTCGGCCAGCTGAATTTCAAGTTCCTGTAACTCTAATTCTTTAGATATGGCATCATATTCGCGGTTATTGCGAACATTCATTTGTTGGTCTTTATACTTCTGAATCAGCTTTTCGGCATCTTTTTTATTCAGACGATACCCGTTGATTTCGGCTTCTAAAGCATCTACTTCTTTTTTAAACTTAGAAATACGTGTTTCAAAACCAATCACCTCATCTTCCAGATCGCGTACTTCGTCTGGTAAATCACCACGTAGCTTTTTTATTTCGTCCAGCTCTGAATCAATAGATTGAAGATTTAGAAGAGCATCTAATTTTTGTGCAACTGTTAATTCCATAATATATGAACCGCTACGGCGGACCGTCTTGAATTTAAAGCGTTGTTGTTTGCTGCGGAGACCACCCCTGCAATCATCTGATTAATAATAATATTGAACAGGATTTGTTGGTGTTTCCGACAAATGGACTGCAAAGTTAGTGAATTTTTTGCAAATATAATCTTTCAACAATTCTTTTGTAAATTGCTCGCTTTCATAATGGCCAATATCTGCAATGATGATGCGATTTTCGGCATCAAAAAACTCATGATACTTATAATCAGCAGTTATGAATATGTCGGCACCGGCTCTGATGGCGTCGCCCAACAAAAAGCTACCCGCACCGCCGCACAAGGCAACTTTGCTTATAGGTTTATTCAGCAAACCTGTATGTCTGATAACTGAAACCTGCATATTTTGTTTCAGATAGGCCAGAAAATCTGTTGGTGCCATCGGCGCAGGCAGATAACCAACTGCACCCGAGCCCACTTCCTGATGGCGGTTATCCAGCTGGGTAAGGTAGTAGGCAATCTCTTCATACACATGCCCTTTGCGCATGGCGGCCAGTATCTGGTTTTTGAGATATGCCGGAAAAATAACTTCTACCCGGTTTTCTTCAACTTCTTCCATTGGCCCGCCCGACTGCCCGATTACCGGATCAGCCGCTGCCCCGGGTTTAAATGTGCCTTTGCCTTCAACCCTGAAACTGCATTGGCTGTAGTTGCCAATTTCGCCCGCCCCGGCGGCATAAAGTGCATCCAACAGGTCTCCTGTGTGTTCTACTGGTATAAAAACCACCAGTTTCATCAGTAAGTCGGTTTTGGGCGCCAGAATTTTAACCCTTTGCAGGCTCAGTTTCTGCGCAATTTTAAAACTGACGCCATCAACCACGTTGTCAAGGTTGGTATGGGTGGCATAAATGGCGATGTCGTTCTTGATGGCTTTTATAACGGTGCGTTCTATGTAATTTTTGCCGTTCAGCCGCTTGATACCCTTAAAAACAATGGGGTGGTGCGCCACAATAAGGTTGCAACCGCGCTGAATGGCCTCTTCCACCACATCTTCGGTCGAATCGAGCGTTACCAGTATACCTGTTACATTTTCGTCAGGACTACCCACAATAAGCCCTGCGTTGTCATAAGACTCCTGATAGGGCAGGGGAGCAAGTCTTTCAATATAGTTAGTTATGTCTTTTATTCTCATCGGGTAAGTCGGTAAATTAATAAAGCCGCACGTTGTGTAAGTGCCGGAAACTCCTTCAGATTGATGGTTTCTCCGGGCGCGTGCGCTCCCTGTCCGGATGCGCCAAGGCCGTCGAGACAAGGTACATACTGCGCAATATAAGAAATATCTCCGGCACCGCGAGAACCCGGGTCTCCGGCTTTTACTTCGCCCAGACCCAAATCATGGCTCACCTGATTCAGCACTTTCAGCAAGTCAGCATTGGCCTGTGTTGGTTCCATGGCCGGAATACCGTCTGAAAACTTTATTTCTGCAGTTGTTCCGTTCAGGTTCTGGGCCACAATCTCACGCATTTTATTACGGGCTTTTTCTTTCTGTGCTTCGCTGATAAAGCGTAAATCGCCGGTTACTATTACCTTTTGGGCAATGATGTTTGTTTTGCCCACGGCCTCACCTTTGGCAGTAGCCTGGTTATAACTTACCTCGGTTCCACCTGAAATTACGCCCGGATTAAAGGTCAGGTATTTTTCGGCGCTCAGGGTTTCTCTGAAGCGGTCTAAAATACGGGCAGCTTCATAAATGGCTCCGTAACCCATACCGGCATTGAATATACCTGACGAATGACCAGTTTTACCCGTGGTAGTTAATTCCCAACCACTTGCACCCCGGCGTGCAGTGGCAGCAATGCTGAAACTCTGAGCGGTTTCGTAAGCCAGAGCAATGTCTGACTGGCGGGCACGCTCAATAAAATCTTTGCGGCTGATGCTGGTGGGTTTGCCCGAACTCTCTTCGTCGCCGGTAAAGTAAATAGTTATGCTGGTGTCGTCGAGTAAGTTCTGGGCATGCAGGGCTTTCAGAGCGGCAATAATCATTACATCGCCTCCTTTCATATCATTTACCCCCTGCCCGGTAGCAAATGTTTCGTTCAGCCGGGTAAAGGGTGTAAAAGGCATTGATTTCTCGAAAACGGTGTCTAGATGGCCAATCAGAAATAATTTTTTACCTTTTTTGCCTTTCCGGTACGCCACCAGATGACCGGCACGATTGAGGGAATCTGGCAGTGCAACCCACTCTGTGGTGAAACCCAGAGCCTCAAATTCCTGACGGAATAGCTGTCCGACCTGTTTTACACCTTCGAGGTTCAGGGTGCCACTATTGATATTCACCACTTTTTCAAGCAATTGCTCGGTTTGGGCAATGTGCGCGGTTATATGTTCTGCCACTTTTTTTTCGACCGGACTGATTTTTTGCGCCAGCCCATTAAAACCCGGTAATAGAAGCAAAAAGATTAAAGCTTTATTCATCTTAATAAAATTACAGATAGCGTTCGTTCAGGATTTTTAGATGGTGCAACTCATGCCCCGGAATCAACCAGGCCAGCGCTCTTGTAGAAGTAGGCTGGTTATTGGCCAAACCAACCCGATGCAACTCATCATTGCTGAACGATTTGAAAAGCAATATAGTAGATTTTCTCTGCGCTTTATATTGTAAGCGTAAACTTCTGAGACTTTTTTTGTTAAAGTTGGTGCCTGCCATATATTGAGCCTCATTAAAACCCGGCAGCGACTGTTTTTCGCCTCTGGCAATACACAAGGCACGGTAGGCCAGTATTCTTTCTGTATCAATCAGATGGCCGAGTATCTCAATGGGCGTCCATTTACCGGTGTCGTATCGGTAAAAGTGTTTTTCTGAAGGTAATGATTGATAGAAGTTATCCACAATTGAAATATTTTCTGACATTTGTTTCAGGGCATCGTCAGATGTAACTTGCTGAATATAACTGTGTTGATACGAAAGGGCGTTATACTCTTGCGGAGTGGGTTTAAAAATTTTCATATTTTTTTTGATTCAGGTATTGACACGCAAATATAATGTTCCTACCTTTGCAGTCCCAAACGATGAGAGAAAATAAAAATCACGAAGCGTTAAGGAGAAGAAGGTCCGGTAGTTCAGTTGGTTAGAATACCTGCCTGTCACGCAGGGGGTCGCGGGTTCGAGTCCCGTCCGGACCGCAAAAGCACTCAGAAATGAGTGCTTTTTTTGTTTTCTGCAATTTCGGGGGTAGATATAGATCAATCTTAACAGCTGGTTAGTGCCCGTAATTGTGTAATTTATTAATACTCTGTTGGACATTACCTTTCGATTCAGCCCCTAATCCCGCTTTCTGTTGACCATTTCAAAGATAATTTGAGACCCAACCCTTGTGTGATTTTCCACAATCTGGTAAGCTACTTCAGATTAAGTAAGCATTAACTGAATATATAATTTATGCTCAATTCCTGAGCCTGGTAATATCAGGTAGTATAAGTATCTCGGGAGCGCAACCAAGCATTCCCCTTGTAATTACCGCTATCATCTTTTTTAACCCAATCTATAGAGTAGAATCAATCGTTCTTCTTTTAAGAAGCAGTTTACCTGTAAGCGCACGGGTATAACATTCTGCAGGCCAGGGGGCATAACTATTACCAAGACCAAGTACGAAATCCGCCTGCTTTCTGAGTTCCAAAGTTGCTTGGTCAGTATCTGCAGGAGTTTCAAAGTTCGCGCCCCCCTGCCAACCTGCCTGGCTCGAAAAATATAAGCGTAAGTTTCACTCTCCCGGAGGTCACGAATGCTTCAATAAACAGCAGCTTTAATGAAAAAGGGATTCAAGAAAACCTACGGTTTTCCTAAAGGTATTTTTAAGCATATTACCGGACAGACACCAGTTCATTATCTGCCATTTCCTTCAAGAAAAGAAATGTTTTCTGCAAGCAATCCTCTTTTGAAATGGTATAAATGTCTACCAGTTTATCAACAATGCTTTCAGCACGTAGGGGTTGTTCGAGCAATTTCCAGACATCGGCACTTACTTCATTTAGAAGTATATAATTGCCAGTATCCAGGTTCATCATAAGGAGTTCGTTACTAAGTTCGCTTGTCAGGAACTGCTGGTCATTCCGTATGATCAGAGATTGAGGAGTGATCATTATTCCTTGAATTTTAATCTTTAAAGATAGTATAATCAAAAGATAGTATAATCACTTGCAATAAATAATTTTTTGAATTATATCTCTGGTCTTAGATAAGAATGCTTTTGCCCATAATCTTGCATATTTTCGTATAGGAAAAAGGAAAAGTAAAGCGTTTAATTTATTTGTCTCTATAATGAACGACCTTATACTTCTTTTAAGTGATAGATTCAGGGCAGATATTCGGGTCAATAAAAGTTTGCTATTGGTATCGCCAATGGCGGTAAGCGTGATCTTCGAAAAGGTAATTGGAAGGCTCATCTTCCTAGATGCTAAATTAAATGTGTCCGGATTGTTATTTATCGATCACAGCAATTTTGATTTTATGTACAGTAGCCTTTATGAGCGTTACGAGCCACTTGCATTCGAAAATAACCATAAGGAACGCCCACGACCACTTTTTGGGCGCCATAACAAAAAAGTTGCGGAAGTAACTTATGTTATCGGGCGTTCAGAAAAAAACGCTAAGCGTTGTATTCGACGCTCCCGATGAGGATTATTGGAAGAACGTACAAAATTATTGCCCCCAAAATTTATATGCCATTTTCATACAGGCTATTCAATGTCGTATAGATAAGTAAGTTTACTTTATTTTACTATTGGTTACTTACGAGAAAGTGTTTATATTTACTCATAGTATAAGGGGGTAATTGACCCAACATCAAATCTAACAGATTTTCGATTAGAACTGACAATAAATATAAACTATGAGTTTGATAACCAACAATTTAAGGCTCTCTGCTGTAAAGAAGAGCCTTATTGAGTTTCTGCCATATTCAATCGTGACACCGTTTATTTATTGTTTAATTCCAGCCTTCGCAGAAAAACAGTTCTGTTCTTGATTGGATAATTGGATGGGTCAATTCCCATTTATGGAAGTTGTTAAATAGAAAACGAATACTTACTTTAGACGAAATTAAAATTAATATGTATCGTTATTGGGGCTACGGCCTTCATATTGAATCGGAGTTGGAATTTCCCGAATTGCTTCCGCGCGAATTCGTGGATGAACCTGATTTAAAGATCAGTTATGGTGAAACTCCATCGGCTATCGCAGGTGACAAAGTGGTACATAAAAGCAATTGCTCAATATCACCTGATCAATACTTGCTTTGGCTTCCCGTGGCTCGTTATTATGTGTCGTCGGGAAAATCAATTGTGGTAAGCCCCTCCAAAGAATCTGACGAAAAGAGTGTACGACTGTTTTTGCTTAGTAATGCTATGGCCGCGATACTTCACCAACGGAATGAAATAATGCTGCATGCATCAGCTGTGTGTGTCAAAGGTGGTGTTGTTTTGTTTTGCGGACATTCTGGCGCGGGCAAGTCAACAATAGCTGCCTCACTCCAGGCAAGAAGATACCAAATCTTTTCGGATGATGTGTGTATACTAAAGTGCGAAAATGCAATTGATGAAGTAAAAGTATCACCGACATACCCAATGATGAAGCTTTGGGAAGATAGTTTTGAAAAGCTGGGTCTTAGAAAGCCAGACTCCGACATGGAAATTAGACCAGGTGTAAATAAGTATTCGAAATTTATTCACACCAATTATCAGACAGATTTAATGCCCGTGTTGAAAATTTTTCTGCTAAACCCTGCTGAAAACGGGAATGAAGAAGTTAGCATTCAATCACTGCCTCCAATGACAAGCTTTATGAGAATTCAATCACAAACCTATCGGACCGGTCAGATCAATGCAATGGGTATGGGCGGCCAGCATTTTTTAACTATTTCGGCACTTATTGCCAAGGTTCCGGTATACGAGATATCTAGAAAAAGTTCAGATAATACTGTTGCCCAGCTCGTTGAAAAGGTTATGCATTATTTACCTAGGTTGAACAGTAAATGAACTATATGCAGCAAAATTTCGAGCAGCTTATTGCTCCTGTCACAACCAAAGCTTTCTATGCCGATTTCTTTAAACGCCAACCGCTTCTTATCCAGCGAGACCAACCTGATTTTTTTAAAGAATTGCTGTCCATTAAAAGCATGGCTGATTACCTGGAGCGAAAGGATCTGATTTATCCAAGTATAAGAGTTGTGAAAGATGGCATGGAATTGCCCACAAGCTTCTATGTAAATCAAAGTAATTTTGGTAACAGGACGCTTGAGAATATTAATACCAGGAAAGTATTTGGTTTATTAGCCGATGGCTCCACCGTAGTAGGACAACAAATGAACCTTTCTTTTCCATCACTGTATGCGCTGTCTCAAAATTTGGCCCAACAGTTCCAGGCAAAGTTGAATATCAACGGTTATTTAACGCCATCAGCATCTAAGGCATTCAGGCCGCATTACGACATGCACGAAATAATTGTGATACAGGTATATGGTTCAAAAGTCTGGAAATTATATGATATGCCCGTTGCCAGCCCTAATGAGCCGTTTGATAGAGCCAAATGGACACCTACCGCCCCGAGCCATGAATTTACTTTAAAGCAGGGTGACACGCTTTACCTCCCCTGTGGATTCATTCACGAGGCGATCTCGGTTGATGAACCTTCGCTGCATCTCAGCATCGGACTTTCACTGCATGATGCCGAATTACAGAACAAGAACTTTGTGGAACCAAGGGGACGCCTCTTCGATGTATTACATCACAGGCAACTTACGCCAGACAGCCGCCTGCGGTGTAGTATGAAGCCACCTCCTACATTGACTGAACACAAAGACTTTGTGACAATAGAATTTTATGACACAAAATTAACTTTCCCATTGTCTCAAAAGGACTTATTGCTCAAACTTTTAACAACAGAGGAAATTATGATACGCGAACTGCCTGGCAAGTTTAACGATCCGGCATTAGTACAAGGCATCAGGTTGCTGATTAAGCACGGAATATTAGAAATTGTGTCAATAGCCTGAACATTTGAGCACGTTTAAGGTTAGACAGAAACGAATGACTTCAGCTTCATGTAATCTTCCCAAAGTTTGGTTTTTATAAGTGACATTACACGTTCATTGAGCACAAAACCGTTCACCATTACGTTTTGTAAGTAATGAGAAGACCGATTTGGGTCTTTTGAATAAATATTACATCCGGAACGTATAGCCGCCCATTCGTTTTCTTCAGCGCTAACATTGAAATGATCAAATAGTTGCTTAATATGTTGCACTTTGTCTTCGCTGTAGTGGATGAATAGCGCATTATGTTCCAAAGCCTGTCCGGCATTGTAAATTCCTGATAGTATGTTGACAATAAAATCTATGTAGGCCCAGGTGGCTACCTCTTTTTTGTTGATGCGAAGCATAGCCGAAACAAGTTCTGGATTTAGGAACAAATTGGACCAACCCGGTTTGGCACGGATTAACGACTCCACTACCTGGAAAGGGTCACGAAAAGCAAAAGCTATGGGAACATCCGGCCATATTTCCCGGATAAGTGGTAAGAACAGTATATTCCAACTGCTGAATTTGATGAATAATCGATCGCATTCACTTTGTGAATGCCCCAGAAGGGTGATTACCGATTGTATAAACTGCTTAACCTTGTCCTTGGGAAACTGCGTATCTGCCAAAGAATTGGAAAGTAAGTACGATTGAAATAATGTGTTTAAAATTCCGGCTTCGGATATAACAGTGGCTCCTTTAATTTGCTGCAAAGCATTTGAAAGAAGCGTGGAGCCGCAGCGTGATACATGAAAAACAAACCCAGATGGCGTAACAGCAGGGAGTAGTAAGGCTGAATTTAAAAGCGTCTCAGCAGAGGTAGTTAAGGTGTTATGACCTGCCTCTAAAATGCTGATATGATCCTCAATCACATGGTCAAAAAATGGCTTATCAAATTTTGATAAGCCAATGTCGACCCAAAATACTTCACCTTCGATAGTATTAAATGAAATGTGGTATGGAATCATACAGTGAAGAAACTAAACACCAAAATCAGGATGGTGATATATCAGTATCTTCTGCTCCACGGGTAGGGCCACTTTGAACAGCCTGTCTAGGAATAATCGTTAGTGAGGGATCTACCCACAGCTTTTTTGAATCAGGTTTTTCTGAATCAGGATTTTCTTTAGGATCTACTTGCATATTATGTATATTTATTTAGTACTAATTTTTTAATAAATTTACATAGTTTTTTTTAATTTCCAAATAATTATGCTTTCCGCCACTCGCTTAGTCGGAAGTTTCATAGATAAAATTCTTTTTTCCAGTTCATCAATACTGGTTTCTTTATAGGCATCCAGAAAAAGGTCTTTGTTAAGGTAGGGAAGGATATTATTTAGGTCAGGCAATTCGTTCAGCCAGCTTCGCATACTTTCTGCCCGCTTCATCCATTTTCGTGTCGTATTCCCTACCGGAATCGCCATTTTAAGATGATTATTAAGAATAGATGCCGGTATTTTGTAAGCCATGGCCTCTCTAAAGAGTTTTCGGCGATTTGTTGCAGTTACTTTATATTCAACCGGGACACTTAGTACGTACTCTATAAGCCTTATATCGGCCATTGGATACGCAATTTCCATTTTCATCTCTTTTGTAGATCGGATCTCTCCCTCCATTCTTTGCGATGAATAGTCATTCGTAGCTTCATTTACCTGAATTTCTCTGAAAGTGCTAGGCAATCTATAAAAATCATCCTCAATATCAGCGGCAAGTTCATCGAAATATTGGGGCAGCAACAGGTTCGTTGGGGAGTTTTTAATGTCGTTATTTCTTTTTTTTCTCACTAGCGATAAAACAAATGCCGGAAAAAGCTTCTGAAGTATTACGCGCAACAGGAGTTTTGTAGCAAAATTTACCTGCTTCATTTTCCAGGCTTCCCTGAAATAACGGATTAACTTAAACTTAGACAAATATTCCAGGTAAAAGGGATGCTTAGTCCACCAGGTAGCCATATGATCGCCCAAATAACCTGATAATATATTGCGTACCCCGTGTTTCTGACTTAACTGCTTCATATGGAGGAATCCGATATCAAGATGAGAGCAGGGGCCGTCATTCCTTTCCAAATTGACCTTGATTTCATTAATCGAATCTCTCGTATAATCTCCGTCAATATACACTTCAAGATAATCAAGGGGCGCATATTTTCTTACTTCCTCAACATAGAAAGACTCTTTGTTAGTTAATTCCGGAAACTCAAGATCGGGCGGCCTTTGGAATGATACCCCTATTGTACTTTTTCCGGCAAGATGGAGTTGTTTAGCCGCGATACAGGCAATTGATGTTGAGTCCATACCACCACTCACCTCAAAACCAACCGGAAATGCCGATCTGGTCCTGCATTTTACAGCCTGCTCAAGCAATTCGTAAAACCTTTTTGGATATTGTTCAGGGTCTTTAAATATGGTTTCTTTAGTTGTATCAAGTTCCCAGTATTTTCTGGTAGTTATTTTGCCTTTTTCCAGGCTCAGGCAATGCGATGCACATAGCCTCTGTACAAATGTATAGCAGGTTTTTTCCCGGGTGTGAAGACCAGCTAGTAAATATTTAAGGTAGAGTTCGTTGATTTCTTCGTTAATACCAATTGCGAGTAATCCTTTAATTTCAGAGGAAAAGGCGAATAAATCATCATCTTCATAATAATAAAGCGGTCGGATACCCATATGATCCCGCGCCACGAATAACTTTTCTGCTTTTTCATCCCAAATAGCAAATGCAAAATCGCCAATCAGATGGTCTACACAGTTTTCGCCATATTTTTCATAAGCTGCCAGTATGAGTGTACTATCCGGAGCAGGTTGATCCTTTGGATGCTGGGGTAGGTTAAGCTTTATTATCAGTTCTTCGCGGTTATCTATGCGACAATCTGCAGTTATAGCCAATCCTGTATCCTTGCTGTAAAGCGGAAGATGTTCATGAAGTGATTCCGGCGTGTTGTGAAGCATCAGATGTCCGAGACCAACCCGGTTACTTTGCCAGAACCCTGACGCATCGGCCGTCCAATGATCCAGCCTGGCCTGCATATTTTGTAACTTCTGTTGCTCGACGAATCTATGTTTACTTATAATGCCAAATATTGAGCTCATGGGTACATCCGGTATAGCCCAAATATACACAATTACCAGTATTAATTAAATGGTGTCCATTACCTTTTTTTTCTGCCGTCAATACTGAAATAGGGGTATCTAAAAAGTATTTTCAGGCAAATAATCTTTGGCAGTACTTGGTTTTTTGGAAAGCCCTATCCACCCAGTTAGCACCAGAATACCATCCACTAATTAGTGCGGTTGTCGGAAGCATCGCATCATTTACTAGATGTTGACCATCTTCTTGGTAAGCTGGCCATTGCAAATGTTATCTATAATAATGTATATGGCAACAGTGTCGTATTTTAGCATTGTATCTCTTGATTTGTCGTGATTTTTAAAGTACCGCCTTGCTAAGGATAACACTATTTTTATGGCTGACAACTTGAGTTAATTAATACTAACGTACAAATTTCAATAGCTAGCCAGTTTAAGGAGAGTACTCCATTTTCATGTTAACTCCTATTTGTAGGGGTTTCGTATCGTCAGATTAAGGCATAATTTAGTTCGTGAAATGCGACTAAAAGCCTAAATCCGACTATGCGAACACTTTTCTCATTCTTATTAGTATTCAATTCATGTTTTGTCTTTTCTCAGAACGTTAATCAGCTCGAGGTCACATGGTTAAATCCTAACCCTATTAAGTATAACGATGGTGTTATTTTTACTAACAATGAATCGTTGAAACTTGAGTTTCTTATAAAAACAACGCAGAAAGAGGAGGATGTCAAAAACCACCTCAGGATTCTGGTTAATGGTGTGGATACGAAAGAAGGTAAAAAAAACTTAGGTGTAAGAGAAATCAGAAAAAAGAGCGCGACTGCCTCGTTTCTCAACAGATTTATTTACCCGAGGACAAAAATTTCATTGAAATAGAGTTGTCAATACCTGGCCAAGTCAGGAAGATTAGTGAAAAACTGGAAGTTAATCTTCTTAGTGAAGAAAAACCACATCTCTACATAGTGAGTGTAGGTGTAAGTTCTGATCTGAACTATACCCAAAAAGATGCCGAGAGCATTTATAATATTTTCAACGGACAGTTTGCCAGTTTATTCCAGACCGTTAGAGGTGAGCTTCTGGTTTGTCCGGAAAACACTACGAAAGCAAAAATTGCTACTACTATTGAGAAAATCAAATTTCAGGGCTTGCGGCGAAACGACGTTTTGATTCTCTTCTTTTCTGGGTATGGAATTAATAGCCTCAATGATTCTGATGATTTTTATCTGTAAACAAGTGATGCCAATGCTTCCATAAGCCGGTATTCCCTTATTAGCTATCAGAACGATGCGATTGATAATATTAAAGACCTGGACTGCAAGCGCATTATTTTAATTGATGCCTGCCAAAGTGGTGCTGCACGCCAGAATGGGCAGAAAACCGGCGCAATCGATTACGGGAGAATACAGAGAATTATAAGCCAGACGCCTCCTTCTATTATTACACTCACAAGTAGCTCAAGCAATGAATCTTCAATAACCTAGCTCCCTCTAAAAAAAAGAATCTAAAATAACTACTTACCCTATCAACTCAAGTCCCTTCGCCGGCACAACTGGCATTGCGGCTAGTTTATTAAATTGAAAATTTCTTAGAGTAGAACCGAAGAAGGAGTACTTGAGAATAGGAGAAAAGCGCTGGAAAGAATTAAAACAAAGGCAAATTAAATTGTACGAAGTAATAATGCCTTAAATATAAAGATGCCGATAAATAACTTTTCTTTGCTTTCAATTTCCATTTTCTAGAACTTAGAATTATCAAAAAAACAGTTGTATAAAAAGAATAATTAAACCCGTAGTGCATTTGGAGAGGGATAAAAAAAGCTGTTCATATTGACATAAATGTCGTATATTTAATTGACTACCAATCGATTAAATACTATGAACAACTTCGGTGAAAGTTAGGAACAAATTTTGAATGTTTTAAGAGTTATAGCTAGTAAAAGTAATTTTTTAAATCAGATTAGAGTTCCCAAATTGTCAGATATCGAGTTAATTTCTTTAGCATTAACGGCTGCATTGACTCTGAGCATCAGCTATTTAGGATACTTCCTGATAATTTGTCAGACAAAATAGAGAGGACAGTTTATAATCGTAGAAAGAGAAGGCTTTTTGGTTTTATAGAAATACTCAGAAGTAAACTTGCTTCTATACTGGTTCCCTATGAAGAGTATTTAATAGTAGATTCCATGCCATTAGAGGTGTGCAACCTAAGCAGAAGCCCCAGGTCAGTCATTTGCAAAGAAACCTTTGAGAGCGCTCCGGATAAAGGCTACTGTGCCTCTCAAGGTTTAAGTTATTAGGCTATAAGTTGCATGCTGTTTGTAGTATTGGCGGTGTTTTTAAAAGTTTTGATTTAACCAAAGCTTCTGTGCATGACATCCATTTTTTGAAAGACATCAAAAACAATTATGAAAATTGTACTATTATTGGAGATAAAGCCTACTTAAGTGTTGATTATCAGTTAGATTTATTCAACAGTAACAATATTCGATTGCAGGTTCCAATGAAAAATAACCAGAAAGATTACAAACCTCAGTTTTTTCTTTTAAGAAAGCGCGCAAAAGAATAGAAACACTATTTTCTCAACTTTGTGACCAGTTTATGATTAGAAGAAATTACTCAAAATCGTTTCAAGGATATAAAACCAGATTGTTGACTAAAATCACTGCTTTAACAGTAATTCAGTATCTAAATCATCTTGCTAACAGAAAATTGAACAACATTAAAATTTCAATTACCTAAATGCACTACGGGTTCATTTACTCAATAATGCGATAGAGCCCTTTTTCATGGGATAGGGGAACTATTGCTTGAACAAAACGAAAAATATCATGAGTGTACTTACCAGGCAAATCTTAGAACAGTTAGATTACGTATCATCCAACAAACTGGTTGAATATATTTTCAAGAAGTATCATAAGTTTGATTACAAGGCAGTTAGCCGACTGTCACCTCCATTTGAGAAGATTGTTTTCAATGCCTATTGTGATGAAACAGATGAAATAATTGGTACGATTACGCTTACGCGCCCTAATGAGAAGAAGATATTTCCGTCTAATTTTTACTTTGGTTTCAAAACTCCTTCATACGTTGATTTGGCAACCACATTAGAAATGGGGCGACTGGTAAAGAGTGATAAACCCGAGCACAAAAACAATGATGCTTACATCTACATCTCTCTTTTGCTGGCAGTGAAGGCGTATAGTCAGTTGAAGGGTATTACAAGATGGGTGGCTTCTGTTCATAACAATCTACTGCAGAATATTCTGAACTTGGGCATTCCGGTTGAGATTATTGCTACCGAGCCTCTCCGTATGGAATCGTCAATCAGAGAAGGTATGGGTAATTACCCTAACAATGTAAACTTCATTACAGCTACTATGGCCGATTCGTTCAAAGCGCTTGAAAAATTCCAGTACCTGATTGATGATGGTAAAATCACAATAGAAATCAATAAGCCTGCTCTTTAACAGAGCGGGCTTCTCCTAAAACTTTTCTTAAATAAAAAAATGAAAAAAATTCTTACCTCTGTATTGATTGCAGGGCTGATGCTCTATTGCCCTTTGCTTGATAAACCATCTTTTATGTCGGATATAAAGTTGATTATTCCAACAATATGTAGTCTTTGGTTATTGATTGAGCAAAAAGAGTTAAATCTGAAAAATATCAGCAAGCACTCTGCTACTGATGGATATTCTACCATCCTGATTGTGTTTGTCGGAATGATAACTCAGGCAATGCCGTTGCTTGAGTGGAAAACGCAAGGACAGACATGGTTGTGCTTACCAACTACTATATGGACTTACCTGGGCTCGTTTATGCTTTTTTGTGGTTTGTATTTACGCCTCAAGGCCATGCACCAGCTAAAGAAATTTTTTACAAACGAAGTCAGGGTGGATAAGGACTGGAAACTAATCCAGACAGGGTTGTATCAGTATGTTCGGCATCCATCTTATACAGGCGCCATTATTACCATGCTTGGTACGTCTGTCTTGTTCGAATCATGGTTGAGCCTCACCGTTAGCGTGTTTCTCTTATTGGCTGTATATCTATACAGAATTAAGCTGGAAGAAAAATTACTCATAGCTCATTTCGGGGATGAATACCGCGCTTATATGAAAAGAACATGGGCACTTATACCTTACATTTTTTGAATTATTATTAAAAAAAGAACCAATACCCCTTATTAATGGGGGTTGGTTCTTTTTTGGCTATAGAGGTACTTTGTTTCAACTTATTTATTACCCAAAACTACTGTAGCTATGACCCAGATAAATCTCAATGTTAAGACAAGCATTCTGCCTAATGAGATGATGTATTTTGTAGCATGCATAAATTATACAATTATTTATTATAAAAACCGGACAGAAATAATTTGCGTGCCTTTGAAAAAGATTGAAGAAAAGCTTCAGTCTTATCCTTTTTGTCGTATTCATAAGTCATATCTGGTCAATGTAAACTATATGTCTGACAGAAAGACCAGGTATTTAATTGAAATGACAGACAATTCAATTCTTACTATTTCCAGACGGAAAACGAGTGCCTTTAAAAAATTTCTAAAAAAGAATGCAAGTGTTAAAGCGCTGACCAAAAAAAGGGTCATCAATGCTGACTATCCGGCTCCGGAATCGAAATAGCCTTACCATCGAAAGCATAATCTTATTTTTTTCTATAATTTTTTATCCTTTAAACCTTATCTGCGTCAAGATTGAAAATATGTACACACCAACTATTATAACATTTTTTTTCTGGTCGATGTTACCACTTTAGTTGGTATATGCTTAATATTCAGCGGAATAATGAGTTCATGGGGCGGCAGACAGTTAATATTTTTGGGATGCTATTATTGGTGCTTTGCTCTTTATGGGCAAAGGTTGCCTCCTAAGTAACAATTTTATTATTCAAGTTTAATTCAAGCTTGAAAAGTATTGATGAACGCGTAAAACCTGATAGCCAATCTAATTAGAGAGGTAATTCTTATCGTTTGTGTATCGGAACAAATAAATTAGCTATTGTAATTTTTGATTTAAAAACCTTTTAATACCTATAAGAATCAATCTGAAATGATGAAAATAAGAATTGCGATTGCTGATGACCATCGATTACTTGCACAATCTCTTGAAAACACACTAAACACTCACGAAGAGTTTGAAGTAGTGAGTGTTTGCCACACCTGTAAAGATACACTTTGGAATATTGAAATCCATCATCCGGATGTGTTATTGCTTGATTTAAATATGCCAATAGTGGGCAGTGTATGCTACTCCCCAATGGTTGTACCACGAAGTGGTAAAGTTAAGTTGAGAATAAATAATTTATTGTTGTAAATCTGTGTTGAAAGTGGGAAATAACTCAAAGAGTTATTCTCGTTTTCAACACTTTTTCTTTTTGGTTCTTTTTCTTTTTGTTAGTAAGCTGTGATTATGTTGATAACTAAGCTGCCTTAATCAAGTAAAGACCCTGGG
>NZ_JANUSD010000016.1:0-131627 GCF_024793945.1 Emticicia fluvialis | reverse complement strand
CTCTTGAACTACGGCTAATTTAAAAGCATAACTGTAATCTTTCTGTGTACGCTTAATGTACTGATTTGCAATTGTTTCTTTCATAACATTACTTTTATTGTAACGCTATTTCAGGACGTGACAAGGTCTAAAAAATAGGAATCCCCGGTCAAAAAAGACGCGGGGATTTTTCTTTGTTCCTCTAAAAAGTGTTATCTTAGAGGTGCAACACAAAGAGAAGATGAAGATACATTTTAAATCGTTACCGGCCAATAAATTAAGTCTTTTTCCGGAAGATATATTTTCGAGAATACCACAGAATCACCCGGTTCGCCTCGTGAACGAAGTCGTTGACGGACTGGATATAAGCATGCTTGTTTCCCAATACAAAGGAGGGGGAACCAGCAGCTACCATCCCCGGATGCTACTGAAAGTATTATTCTACAGCTACCTTTCGAATATTTATTCCTGCCGTAAAATAGAGAAAGCCTTACAGGAGAACATTCACTTGATGTGGTTGTCGGGTAACAGCACTCCTGATTACCGGACCATTAACTACTTTCGGGGTAAACGCTTAAAAGGCCATATTCAAAGCCTGTTTGCAGCAGTAGTACGGATGCTTCATGAATTGCAATATGTGAGTTTGGATTTGCAGTATGTGGATGGTACGAAAATAGAGTCCGCCTCTGGCCGCTACAGTTTTGTATGGAAAGGGTCAGTAGAGAAGAACAAAGCTAAACTGGAAGGCAAAATCCAGTCTGTCTTATCAGAGATAGAATCACAGATTAAGCAAGACCAGGGCGAGCTAAATAGAATAGAGACCCCCAAACCCATAGACAGCACCGAGCTTAAGAACAAGCTTGCAGAGTTGAATAGTAAACAAAAGGGTAGTACTAAACAGACGCAAAAGCAAATAAAGCAACTGCAGCAGGAGCATCTACCGCGGTTAGAGAAGTATGAACAGCAGTTGGAGACGCTTGGCGAGCGGAATAGTTATAGCAAGACCGATGAAGAGGCGACCTTCATGCGACTCAAAGATGACCATATGCAGAATGGTCAACTCAAACCAGCCTATAATAGTCAGATTAGTACCGAGAACCAGTTTATTACCCATTACAGCATCCATCAGACAGCAGGAGATACCACCACACTTACCCACCACCTGGAGGGTTTTCAGGAGCAATACGGCAAGCAAAGTACAGAGGTAGTGGCCGATGCTGGTTATGGTAGTGAACAGAACTATGAGTGGCTTGAAGAGAAAGCAATAAAAGCGTATGTGAAGTACAATTACTTTCATAAAGAGCAGAAACGTTCACAGAAGAACAATCCATTTTTGGTTCAGAATCTGTATTACAACAAAGCCTTAGACTTTTATGTATGTCCCATGGGTCAAAGAATGGTATGTGTCGGCCAAGGTAAAAGGACAAGCAGCAATGGCTATGAGTCCGGTGTCAGGTATTATCAGGCCAAGCGATGCGATGGATGCCCCTTAAGAGGGATGTGCCATAAAAGTAAAGTCAACCGAAGAATAGAGGTCAATCCCAGACTTAATGAACTGAAAGCAAAGGCAAGGGCTTGGTTACTCTCAGAAGAAGGGCTTAAACACCGAAGTAAAAGACCCATAGAGGTAGAAGCTGTCTTCGGACAGATGAAAAGTAATAACAAGTTCTCAAGATTTACTTTAAGGGGTCTTCAGAAGGTAGGTATTGAGTTTGGCCTGATGGCTATCGGGCATAATCTGAGAAAGTGGGCAGCAAAACGCCTGTCTGAACAAGAAAATCAACAAAATTCAGTATCTACCGCTCAAAATAGGGCTATTTATGTACTTTTTGAATCTTACCAGATAAAATATCGCTACGCCGCTTAGTAAAACCCGAATCATTCCTATCTAAACTAAAAAAAGAAGCTGCCCCTTTTTGGAAAGCCTCTTATAATCTTTTTAATATTCATTCTGCCTGCGGCATTGGCAGGGCTTGCATGGTTGAGGGTGTGGGAGTACTGAGAATTGAGGAAGAGGAAGAGAGGGTGCGTAGTTAGGGGAACAGAGATTCTAATTTTTATTAAAGATGTTTTACCAGAAATTCTTTTAATGGTTGAAGAGATACTGAATTGAAATTCCATAAATTGTCATCAGTAAAAAACCAGTCGCCTTTATTCTTAAAATCCTCTTCCTGGCTTTTGGTCATTGGAAAAGAACTGACATAAGAATAAATTCTGGCCTTCTGATTTGGGGTAATATACCCCCCGTACTGCTTTACACAATCTTCAAAAACCTGATGACAATCAATTAACCTTTGATGTGCAGGGTTTATGATATTTTCAAGCAGTACTTCAAAGTCACCTTCCAACTGATGATTAGGTAATAAAAAAATTTCACAACCTACACAAAAGGTGTCGAGCGTATTTTGAATTTTGCTACACTCACGCTGAAAACTCCAACCTGGTGTATTATGATTACCGTCAGCATCAATAATTATCAGGTTTTTAAATCCTCTCTTTTTAGTGTCAATAAAACTATTTTCGAACTCAGCCAATCTTGTTTTGCCATGAATACCTACAATATCTGCTTGTTTTCCCAGAATATTCAACAAATGCTCAAAAAACCTATATTCGTTTGTTTTCTTTTTACCTGAAGGGTTTGTAGTTTCTATGTATAATCGATGCATAAGTCAACGGATTTCATTGTCATTTGAAATCAGAAAATCAAATTTAGTAAAGTCATACTTATAAGCCGTAGATTCATTGTTTTCATACCGCTTGATATTGTAATACCTTATTTTTGATTTATCTTCGGGTAATTCATCCTCAATTACTTCAGACAAAACCTTTAATAACTCTTCGCTGTGAGTAGTTATAAACAATTGAACATTCATTTCTTTTGCCGAATTGATGATGGCTTTCCAAACTTTGGGCATGCTTTTATAATGCAATCCGTTCTCGAACTCATCAATCATTACAAATCCACCCTTACCAACACCATAAATTGCCAGAATCAAACTTAAAGTTCTTCTTAAACCGTCTCCGCTCACTTCAATTGGCAATAGAGATGATAAGCCTTCGATATCTAAAAATATACCATTGCCTACTACGTTAATGCCTTGGATTTTTTCATCGAAAGGTTTTATTAGCCTGGTGATTTTGCGATCTTCTTTTGCAGTTATAATTGAGGAAAGAGTTCTTTTTAAGTTTTCATGTTCAAATATTCTGAATGAAGGAAAACTACAATTAAAATTCTGAAAAGGTGGTTGTCCTTTAAATTTAATTACTTTTGCCTCAGCAGGACCTTCAATATCTTCTAATGATTCTATTGATTCACTTTTCTTCGATGCTTCATTAATCTCTTGAATCGAAGTTGAAAATCCTGTCTTGTTGTCTAATCCTCTATTAAAATTCAATAATTCTGCTTTAAATTTTCTTTGATATCCGCTTTCATTAAACGAAGCAAAAATCTCTATTGGCGTATCTCTAACCGACTTATTGAAAAAATAAGTAATACCCACTTCAGCCCGTTGGCTTCGATGGCTATTCAGACGGTATAAAGCATCAATTCTCCATCCCATTAATGCAAATATTGCCTCCAAGACACTGGTTTTACCAGAGTTGTTTTCGCCTGTAAATACATTTATCTGCCCCAGGTCAGAAATTTTCAGGTTAGTTAGCCCTCTGAAATTTTTTATTTCAATATCTTTTATGAACATAGCTCCTTGATTAAAGTAAACTATTTAAAGTTTAAGCTGAAAAAATCATTATTACCGAATAATATGAAATTTTGATTATACAAATCTATAAAGTTTTGATAAAACATTAATCAAATGTGGGATTATTAACTAAATGATTGATTTTATTTCTAATCATTGGTTTTGTCAGTTAGAATCTCATCAATAAAAGCTCATCATCATATTGGGTTAATCATTTTTATTATATTAAATTGACTTTTCAAAGATGCAATTCAAAGTTAATTCACCTGAATATGTTATCTAGTTTACATCACAAAAGATTAGATTTTAGAATAAAAAAAACTTATGATTATTCTTCTACTTAATTGATGTTTTAATGCCATTCTGCGCATAATAACCCCTAAATAAAATTTTTTTTTTATTCTACATATTTTATTAATATTTGTGAAATTCAAAACCATTATTCCATTTTTATGAAAAAAATTCTATACCAATTTGCTGTTTTATTAGCAGTTACATCATGTTCATTTAATGCACCTTTAAAAGGAAAGTATCAGGAAACCCCATTCATTACTTTTTCTGATAAATCTAAAGAAGAAGTTTGGAGTAAAGTTATTGATATTTTTGCTCAGAAAGGAATAACCATAAATGTGATTGATAAATCCAGTGGTTTGATAGTTTCTGCTGAACATTCTTTCAGAGAGTCGGCTTCAGTAGAGGTGAACGGTGCACCTAGTGATCCAAAGTCTTGGGTGGTTTATAATCCATACGGTATTGGTAAAGTTAGTTCCAGACCGACTAAGTTAACAGGTAATTTTAATGTCAGATTAAAAGAAGATGGTAAAAGAACCTCGATAAATATAAATTTGACAAATCTAAAAGGACTCTACGATGCGCAAGGATATAATCACCAATATGAGGTAAGATCTACAGGCGTATTTGAAAAAGAATTTGCTGAAATGCTTAAATAATAAGAAGCATTTGTTGAGCCGTTTGGTTTTGACCTGCATATTAAATTTTGTTTCTTTTAATTTTTACCCTTTGAGCGGTAAAATATTACTAAAATTCAAAAACTATAAAGGAGGCATATGCCTCCTTTATAGTTTTTGAATTTTAATGAAAATTGAGTAAAACAGAAGCTAGTTTGTAAATATTCTTAGCGTTTTATAACATATGCAAATACCGAAAAAAGTATTTAATAATTCATTTTGTTGAAATTTTTGCCTGATAGTAGCAAAGGTTTAATCTCCTTATTAAGAAAAGCCTGTACATTCATAAAATTAAAACACAGTCAACATTCATTCATCACCTAACCCAACGTCTTTTCTGCGTACTAACCCCTTTTCCTTTTCAAAATTTGCCACAAAGTGTTATCTTCACACACTCATTCAACCCTTAATATGAAAAAGATTTTTAAAATCGTTCTATGGTCGGTGCTGGGTATTGTGGTGGTGCTTGGCGGATTGCTGGGCGTTTTTATCTACAAGGTAAAATATGGCTTTCCGGTTTCGTATGAGACCGAAGCCCCTGCCATCAACTTCCCGACCGGCAAACCTGCCATTCTTTTGTTCTCTAAAACGACCGGCTTCCGTCACGGCGAATCCATCGAGGCATCGAAACCCGTTATGGCTGGTCTGGCGGCTAAAAACAACTGGTTTTTGTATGAAACCGAAGAGGGCGGCGTGTTTAACACCGCTCAGCTGGCCAGATTCAGCGCTGTTATTTTCAATAACTCAACCGGTGAGGTAATCAACGACGACCAGAAACGCGCCCTTGAAAAATACGTTGAAAACGGCGGCACGTTGATTGGGATTCATGGCGCGGGCGACGACTCGCATCGCTGGGACTGGTACGAGCAGAACCTGCTGGGTTTTAAATTTTCTCATCATCCTATCAATCCACAGTTTCAGGAAACGGCCGTGCTGCTTGATGCGCAGCCAGATAGCCTGTTGACGGCGGGTATTCCCCCAAGCTGGCTCCACTCTGACGAATGGTATGTATTCTTCGGCAATCCGCGCAGCAAAGGTTTTCAGGTTGAGCTGAGCATCAATGGCCAAACCATTAACCCCAGCGGCAATATTCTGTTTGTAACCAATAAAAACTTTGGCATGGGCAAAGACCACCCTGTGGCCTGGAGCAAACAAACCGGCCAGGGCAAAACCTTTTATACCTCTATGGGCCACAGCGATGCCGCCTGGAAAAACGAGCACTTCCTGAAACTCATCGAAAACGCTATCCGGTGGGCGCAGGTGAAGCCATAAAAATAACCCCATGAAAAAACTTCTCTTTCCTATCTTATTGTTTATCGTCGGGGCAGCCCTGCTGGTAGCTTTCAAAACGCACCCGCCTAAGAAAACCAAGCGGCCCAATATTGTTTTTATTATGTCTGACGACCACGCCTATCAGGCCATTTCGGCTTATGATACGCGCCTCACCAGAACACCCAACATCGACCGCATTGCCAGAGAAGGTATGCTTTTCAGCAATGCCTGTGTTACTAATTCTATCTGTGCGCCATCGCGGGCGGTTATTCTTACGGGTAAGCACAGCCATATAAATGGTAAAATAGACAACTATTTTCCGTTTGATACCACCAATGTGACCTTCCCGCAGATTCTGCAGGCCAATGGGTATCAGACAGCCATGTTTGGCAAGCTGCACTTTGGCAATAACCCGAAAGGCTTTGATGAATTTAAGATTCTGCCAGACCAGGGGCATTATTATAATCCTGATTTTATTACCAAAAAAGAGGGCAAAACAAAGGTGAAAGGCTATGTAACCGACATTATTACCGACATGACCCTGAACTGGCTGAAAAACGAGCGCGACGAAGACAAGCCGTTTTTTCTGGCGTATCTGCACAAAGCCCCCCACCGCGAGTGGCTGCCTGCCGAGCGGCATTACCGCCAGTTTACGAAGAAGACTTTCCCGGAGCCTGCCACGCTTTTTGATAATTATGAAGGACGCGGTCGCGCTGCCAAAGAGCAGGAAATGACCCTGATGCACCACATGACCTGGGGCGGCGACTCGAAGATAAAGCCCGAAAACATGGATAAACTGGGGCTGAAAGAAAACCACGGCACAGATAAAATGCTGTATAAATCTAATCTGGCGCGGATGGATGCCTCGCAGGTACAGTCGTGGAACGAGACTTATGATAAAGTAAATGATGATTTTGTGAGCCGTTACCCAAACATGACCGAAAAAGACCAGCTGAAATGGCGATACCAACGCTATATGCAAGACTACCTGGGTTGTATTGCGGCGGTAGATGAAGGCGTGGGTAAGGTGCTGGACTTTCTGAAAGCCAACGGCCTGGACGAAAACACCATTGTGGTTTATACGTCAGACCAGGGCTTTTATCTGGGCGAACACGGTTGGTTCGACAAACGCTTTGTTTATGACGAATCGTTCAAGACTCCGTTGCTCATCAAATGGCCTGCTGTTATTAAAGCAGGCAGTAGAAACGCGCAGATGGTGCAGAATCTCGACTTCGCGCAGACATTTCTGGAGGCTGCAGGTATCAGGCCTCCGGCCGATATGCAGGGCGAAAGCATGCTGCCCATCTTCAAAGGGCAGGGCAAGCAATTCCGCGATGCAGCCTATTATCATTACTACGAGTACCCGAGCATCCACATGGTAAAACGCCATTATGCCATTGTAACCGAAGCGTTTAAACTGGTGCATTTTTACCATGATATTGACGAATGGGAGCTGTACGACCGCCGAAAAGACAAAAACGAACTAAAGAATGTGTACCACGACCCGGCCTACGCCCAAATTCGTGAGCAATTGCACAAAAAACTGGCTGCCCTGCGCATAAAATACAAAGACTCTGAACAGTTGGATAAAATGTATATTGAAAAATATAAAGAACTGGAGGCCAGGAAGGTGATATTTAGGTAGCACCTGCGGTTAAGTGTATAGTATGGCGCAATGGCCACCTAAACCCGGGCAGGCTGTCAGCAGGCAGCTTGCCCGGGTTTTTTGTCTAATTACCTTTTCATCATTAAAACAGGTGCCGCAACGCCGCGCGTTGCTAAAGGTTGTTTATCGCCTTGCCCACGCTACAAAAACAGCCAATGCAGCAAAGAAAATGTTGAAGCCAATCTGCGATGCCTCACCGCGGCTGATGTGGAAGGCACCGGCAGCCAGCATTAGCAGGATGGTGCCATAAGCGGCATAAAGGGTTAACACGGGTTTAATGCGAAGCGCCGTTGGCAGAATGATGCCGAGGCCGCCCAGTAAATCTACCACACCTGCCACCCTGGTTAGCGTGGGGTTGTCGCCTGTCCATGGCCACATTTGGGCCAGTTGGTCGATGGGTTGGAAAAGCTTCATATATGCTGCCCAAAGAAAGCCCGCCGACAGGAGAATCTGGCATAGCCAGGCAGCCATGTTGCGTATTTTTGATGTGTGTTGGTTGTTCATGCAATCATTATTTTCGTTTATGGTGCAAGTTTATGTACTTTTACTATCTGATTGATAGTACTATCCTGTTAGATAGCGCTATCCGGTTGGATAGTAACGTAAAATATAAACCGATGCTGAACGGAGAACACTGCCCCATTAATATGCTTTCTATTAAAGATGCCCTGGAAGCGCTGGAGGGTAAATGGAAATTACTGATTCTGTTTTCGTTGTACGATGGCCCGAAACGCTTTAAGCAAATAGCCAAAGAGGTGAGCGGCATTACCGACAAAACGTTATCAAAAGAGCTAAAAAGTTTGGAGACCAACGCTTTGATCAAGCGCGAGGTGTTTGACACCTTTCCGCCGACGGTGCAGTATTCTATAACCGAACATGGCTTGTCACTCAACAATCTGGTTGAAGAACTGCACCTCTGGGGAATGCTGCATAGGAAGAAGATGATGGGGTGATGTGGGGGTGGGTGGGTTTGTGTAGGGAAAAATAAGTGTTGAATTACTCTATATTACTAAAACAATCCTAATTCTTCTGAAATGTCCTTTGCTAATTTGGAGAGGACACGTTTGTCTAAATCTTCTTCATCAATGTAGTTGTTCAAAATCATTTTTTGCACGTCGCTTGGACTTGAAAATAATGTTCCTTCATATTGATTAAATAATTCACACACATATGATTCTGAGTAAGCAATGCTTTTTTGAATAATTTCTCTAACATAATCCTTGTGTCCATTATAAATGGGCTCTAAGCATAAATCGTTAATATTATTTTGTATTTTCTCTCCACCTTTATTTCGTAATATAATGCTAAAGGAGTTTTCTTTGCCATAAAAGAAATCTATCCCTTTTTGCTTTTCTAATCTTAATGAAAATTTGCATTTATTTCCAAAACCTTCTTCATAAGGGTGGATATGAGTTTTTGATGTCCATTCTTTTGACCTTTTAAAAGAAGAGTTACAGATTTTGCATGAAGGTATTAAATTGTAGAATGATAATGCCAAATAAGGGTATTGACCTTTGCTTAAAAAATGGTCAAACTCTGGTCTGGTACTACCTTTACTTAGTGCTTTGTTAATGATTGTGAATGTGTATTGGCGATTACAATAAGGACAAACATTCACTTGAAGGTTTTGTGCGAGAGTATAAGCATTATAATTTCTCCATTTATAAAATCCTTTGTAATCGAAAATAGTTTCAAGTTCTGCTTTATATTGGCTTATTCTATTTTTGTCAAATAAGTTTGTTATTTCTTCAAGGATTAAAGGTTTTCCTAAGATTATTTCTTTCAGTGAGATATTATTCAAAAGAAATTTAGCAACATCAGTATATTTATTCAACTTAGTAGTTACATTTTGTTGAATACCGCAATAATGCAATTCTGCTAATTCATCAAGATTAGTTCTTTTTATTTGAATCATCTTGTTTTGATTTTAAATTTTCAATATCCTTCTCAAGTTTGTTTTTAGATTCTTCCAAAGCTCTTATTCTTTCATCGATAGTTAGATTTATTCTTTCATTATATAAATCGAGAATTTTTTTTCTAATGATGGGTTCTCCAACTAAAGGAATAATGGATTGAATCTCTACTTTTCTTTGAACTGATAATTTATTTCCAGTTTCGATTAAATCATCAATAACCTGATTGATTTTTTTCTTGGCAAAATCTCCAATTAATCCATCTTTCATAAAAAAGCCATCGGACAATAGACTATGGATATTAGAGCCAAAAGTCATCTTTTTATCCTGAAGTGGATTTCTATTTACAATGGACTCTCCTTTCTCATTCTTTTCTAAAAATATGACATGATTATTCGGAACATCAGATAAAATAAAAGGTGAGTGGGTTGATAAAATTAGTTGAATAGATTTAATACCTTCATCTTGTAGCATTAATGGTAAGTTGTCTATCAATATACTTAAAAATTGCTTTTGCCATGTTGGATGTAGTCCTATTTCACCTTCATCAATTAGAAACACTAAATTTGTAATTTGACTTGTTTGATACCCAGGACTAGCAACTTCTCTTCTAACCTTAATTATGTTTCTTAAGTTATTGAATCTTGAGAATAATCGTAACATCGCAATTTCACCAGTGCTTAATCCTCTCCAAGAAAATGATAAAAATGGGCGATTATCATTTCTCCAATGTTGTGGATTAATAATATTCTCATAATTAACTACTAGGGCTTTGTATAAAAGGTTACGATTTTCAATATTTGAGATGTCAATTTTTAAACTTAAGTCTAATCCATACGAATCATGATTTATTCGGATTAAAGAAGTTGGTTTCAGATATTCAAAACTAACTACATCCAAATTCAATAGTTTTTCAAAATCCTCAACAAAGACAATTGCATTAGTTGCCCAAGTCTGTATTTGCTTATCAAATTTTGAGCCTTTGTAATTGTCATCTTGAATGATATAGTCAGTGAAGAAGTAAGTAAGCCAATCTTCAATGGGTTTTCTTCCCCAATTTTTATCAAATCTAATCCATTGGTCAGGTCCATTTGAATCAATGTTCGGAGCTGAGAAAGAATTGATGAAAGATAAAAACATGCACCATCGTAATAAAAACATAGAATACTCTTTATCCGTAACTCCTAGATGCAAATCTCTTATATCGCTAGTTTGATGTGGCCTAAATTGTTCAGTAAGATTATTTATAAAGAACGTTATTATTTCTTTAACTTATTTATAATCGTCTTCATCTCCATATCCACCACCTTTGTTATACAAATTGGAAAGATAGTTCAATTCGTTAACTATATCAAATCTAATCGTTAGAATTTCTGGAGTATTAAATTTTAATTTTGTATGATTATCATCTTTCAAAAGAAACCTCATTTGTTTTCCTATTTCAGACAAATGAGATTTTAATTGCCTTGTGAATGGGGTGCTGTCAATATATAAGTTGCCGTTAAAGTCTTCATTATTTATACTTGTAATCCCTAGAACTAATCTATTTGTTGAAAAGTTGAAAATGTTATTTGCTTCAAATAGTGAATTGTACGAGTCTTCTATAAGTCCATCAACGTAATTCGAATATTGAATAAATAGGGTATCATTAAAATTTGATTTTTCATACTTCTCAATTTTTATCTCGGCTATGGTATTAAAAGAAATTTTACTAAGCAATTCTTTATTAGAGCAGACAATAAAGTAGTTTTTGTCTTTACGACCAAGATAAAAGGTTCCTTCCCGTATATTCAATATACTTGTTTTTCCTGTTCCATTTTCCCCTACAATTACTGAAACATTAGAAATACCATTTCCAAAAAAGTTGGGGATATGATTTTGTTTCCTTTCAATACTTAGCACATTTTTCTGATGGTCAAATGAGATGTTGAATTCAGAACTGAAATTAATGCCTTGACGACGAATATTTCTATAGTTTTCAATCCAAGTGAAAAGAAGTTCCATTATTGTAAGGGAGTTTATTTTAACTATTGTAGCACAGAAACAATATTAAATTCAACATTATAGAATCATTTATTGAAAGTTGCAATCAAATGATAGTGAAATAAGAGATTATTGAATTTATCTTATGTTTTAATCACAACGTGTTAAAGATTTATAAAGGAAGTTTTATCTATACAATATTAAGAATTTTAGAGATGTTTCATAAACTTTTCGAAGATTTAAACTTTTAATTAGAAAACCATTAATTTTATAGGATATAACTAATAGATTTTAGTCAAATGCTTTCCCACTAACAATTTTCCTGTTCCACCAGCATCTCCAGATAGCCTGAGCCAGTAGCTATGTGAGGGGACTCTGATGCTGGGGAATGTAATATCAAAGTTATTGAATTTTTAAGTTAAATTGTCAGAGTCCCCTCGCTTTTGCTCATGGCTTGTGCGAACGGGGACGCCCAGTCGGGAGACTCTGGCAGGACATTAAGAATTAAAACTTTAAACGCCAAAGTACCCTGCTTTGCCTTTGGCTTGCGCGCACGGCCGCGCCCTGTGTAGAGGCGCTGAAGGGATATTAGAATCCTCCTCAACCCTTCCACGCTAACAACTCCCCCTCCCTCCACAATTTTGTAGAAAAAAATCCCCAATATTGCTTTGTCTGGTGCGTTATAAATCAGGCACGGAAATTTTATGATATCTGTCAATTGACGACAATTAAAAAATCACTCAGTACAACTTTTACAACAAAAATCCAAATTTACAGTCATGAAGAAATTAGTAGCAATTGCAGCAGTAGTGAGCCTTTTTACCATTAAGAGCTTTGGCCAGAGTGGCAGTAACGATGCCCGTGAGAACCTGGTTTTCGGTTTAAAAGCAGGTACCAACTTCTCGAACATCTATGATTCAAACAATGATGATTACACGGCCGACGGCAAGTTTGGTTTTGCAGGAGGGGCTTTTCTGGCTATTCCGTTGGGTAAGTACCTGGGTCTGCAACCCGAAGTGTTGTATTCGCAGAAGGGGTTCCGCCAGAGCGGTCGGTTTGTCGGAAGCAATTATGAGCTGACACGCACTACGCATTCGGTTGATATCCCGTTGCTGGTGTCTATCAAACCCAGCAGTTTTATTACTGTTCAGTTGGGGCCGCAGTATTCGTACCTGATGCGCCAGAACGATGTTTTCAAGAATTTCCTGGGTACATCGGCACAGGAGCAGGAGTTTACGAACGACAACATCCGCAAAAACACCCTGAGCGCCGTAGGTGGTATTGATTTCAACTTCGATAAGTTTGTGATTGGCACCCGTGCGGGCTGGGATGTGCAGAATAACAACGGCGACGGTACGTCAACCAATCCACGCTATAAAAATGCCTGGGTGCAGGCTACCATTGGTTTCAGATTCTGGTAAATAAAATGTTGGGGTGCAGTTGCATCCTGATAGCCGGAAATTACGTCTTAACAGGGATTATTAGTACAATTAGCAAACACCAGAGTTATGTATTACGAATTAGAAATTCTTTTGATTGTAGCCATGCTGATAGTCGGTTTTTTTGATGGCTCAGACCTGGCGGCGATTCGCAAATGGCTCACCGGGAAAGAGGTTAGCCTTAAAAAAAACAACCTGATTGAGGTAAAAGCTGAAGACAACAGCGATTGGAAGGCAGACCGGCCATAGCCATAAAATAATAGTAAAAACAGACGCCCGTTTTCGGTTTGGAAACGGGCGTCTCTTTTTTTGTCAGTCCCGCAGGCGTTCGGTGCGCGAAAGGTGGGCGGGCTTAAAAATAACGATAGTAGCTACACCCCATACGGTGATGAGCATACCCATATAATTGATGATGTTTTTATCGGCAAAGTCGGCCAGAAAAGCGATGTCGACCGTGGCATGAAAAATAGCACAGGCCAGCAGGCTGCCCTTTGAGCTGTTGTATAACCAGCTGAGCAGGATACTGCCCGTAAGGAGGCTGAACACCCAGCCGAAGATACCGGCGGCATCCATGCCGGTATAACCCGGCCTGTAAAAAAACAGCGGCAGGTGCCAGGCTGCCCACAGAACGGTGAGTATCAGGCTTGCCGAAAGGGCATTGAAGCGGCTTTGGAGGCGAGGCAGGGCAAAGCCTCGCCAGCCTACCTCTTCGCCAAAGCCAAAAAACAGCAGGTTGTAGAAGAAGAATCCGGCAAAACCCAATTCGGGGTACTCTTTGGCTACAAACAATCCGGCAAGTTGAAGCGGCGTACCCGCTGCCCAATAATTAATAACCGCCGCTGCCACCGCCAGCACAAAAGGGCTGAACAGCCCAATAAGCATATACACCACAGGTTTGGTTTGAAACATCTGCACCAGCAGTAGTTTTGTGCCGTTGGGCTTGCCGAAAATGGCAGTGGTAATGAAAGAGGCTGTCATAGGCCCCAGGCCACCCAAGGCATGATGATACGGCAGAACGGGCAAGCCGGTAATGCCCCAAACGTGGCTGTAAAGCGGAAACCATATCAACCAGCTGATAAGGTAAGCCAAAGTAAAATAAGCAAGAAGGGGTTTCATGGTGGGGATTGAGATTTGCTGTGCAATATGCCTATTAAAAGAGAAATAAAGCAAGAGCTACCCGAAAGTTTTTTTTGCTTTTTGGGATTAAAAATTATTCGCCGCATTTTATGCGGTGAATAGGGGGTGGATTCGGGGCAAACCATCTCCGGGTACGTAAATACTGTATGCGGTGCCTGGCCTTGAAACCGATTAACACGCCAGCATCCACAGTCTTTTGGGCTGCGCGCTTTGGAGGCTTTGGCAGGGTGTGTAAGGGGGGATTCTTCTCTCAACTTCGTGAAACGCTGTGCTAAACTCCGAGCCACTCCGTGGTAAAATATAGTTAGTTAGTTTTTATGCATACTTAGTAATTGGCTTTGCAGCGGGGCATACAACTAAGAATGCCCGGTGATACAAAGTTCTGAGGTTTAAACTGATTAAATGTTATACATTTTACCGGGATTTCTACCATGATTACTGGTGGAACGGTGCGCGTTATATGTTTTGAGGAGTATGTTTTTAATTGAAAGTGCCGTTAAATAACTATTTGTTGTGTATGTGCAAATTTTGTTTTTGATTGTTGGTACAGAGTATAGCAAAAAGCTTAACCTTCTCTTTATGTTTTGGCAACAGATGGCATGAATATCTCTTTTGAAAATTTAACTAAATCACCTTTTAATGTCCATGAAAAACAACTTTAAATTTTTTGTCAGTTTATTTGCCTGCTGTTTATTGGGTGTAAATGCCAGGGCGCAAGTAGCTGATAATCAGCCGAAAAAACCTCTTTCTACAATCAGTAAATTAATTGAACAGCCCGTACAAAGGCATAAGTGGGAAATAAATATCAATCTGATTCCTTTGTTTAAACTACAATGGGCTGACGATTGGGCTTACTTTTATCTTATCAAGCTGAATACCACCAATAAGGCTAATAAGCCCGGTGCAGTACGCTTCATGGCCACCCCTTACTATCTTGGAAAAAACCAATCTTTTTATGGTGATAGCGCCAACTTATTTGTAAATCCGGTAGGAAGCTATTTTCGCCCCGCTGTTGTCCTTGGTTATGAATGGCAGAAAATCAAAGGGCGATTTGTGTTTTTCTATGGGGCTGACATGAGCTGGAGGGCAGAAATAAGCAATTTTCATGACAACAAGGCAAAAAGGAAGGATGAAAACGGCATTGATGTAACAGGTACACTTCGTGATAAAACCATTAAGAATGCAGTGACGTTGTCTCCTTTCATGGGTGCCAAATATTATCTGAATCATCGTTTTTCCATATCGCTCGAAAGTCAGCTAAGGTTTCTTTATTCAAAGAAAGTTGAAACCATTACTTTTAATGGAAGCCAGATTTCGAAGGAAGTTCTCAAAGCACCAGAAATTGCCACTTTTGGATATTTTGTGTTGAATTTTAGTTACAATTTATAGAAAGGGTAATCTTGAAATCGGCATCCACAGTCTTTTGGGCTGGGCGTGGGGTAGGCTTTGGCAGGGGGTGTAAGGGGGGATTCTTCTCTCAACTTCGTGAAACGCTGTGCTAAACTCCGAGCCACTCCGTGGTAAAATATAGTTAGTTAGTTTTTTATGCATACTTAGTAATTGGCTTTGCAGCGGGGCATACAACTAAGAATGCCCGGTGATACAAAGTTCTGAGGTTTAAACTGATTAAATGTTATACATTTTACCGGAATTTCTACCATGATTACTGGTGGAACGGTGCGCGTTATATGTTTTGAGGGGTATGTTTTTAATTGAAAGTGCCGTTAAATAACTATTGGTTGTGTATGTGTAAATTTTGTTTTTGTTTGTTGGTACAGAGTATAGCAAAAAGCTTAACCTTCTCTTTATGTTTTGGCAACAGATGGCATGAATATCTGTTTTGAAAATTTAACTAAATCACCTTTTAATGTCCATGAAAAACAACTTTAAATTTTTTGTCAGTTTATTTGCCTGCTGTTTATTGGGTGTAAATGCTATGGCCCAAGTAACAGACACACAGCCCGGCAGGCTAAGTAATGCGATTGACCAGCCTGTAAAAAGGCATAAATGGGAAATAAATATCAATCTGATTCCTTTGTTTAAACTTCAATCTCCCGACAATTGGGCTTACCCTTATCTTATCAAGCTGAATACCACCAATAAGGCTAATAAGCCCGGAGCAGTACGCTTCATGGCCACCCCTTACTATCTTAGAGAAAACGAATCTTTTTATGGTGGTAACGCCAACTTATATTTAAATCCGGTAAGAAGCTATTTTCGCCCCACTGTCGTTCTTGGTTATGAATGGCAGAAAATCAAAGGGCGATTTGTGTTTTTCTATGGGGCTGACATGAGCGGGAGGGCAGAAATAAACAATTTTCATGACAACAAGGCAAAAAAGAAGGATGAAAACGGCATTGATGTAACAGGTACACTTCGTACTAAAACCGTTAAGAATGCAGTGACGTTGTCTCCTTTCATGGGTGCCAAGTATTATCTGAATCATCGTTTTTCCATATCGCTCGAAAGTCAGCTAAGGTTGCTTTATTCAAAGAAAGTTGAAACCATTACTTTTGATGGAAGCCAGATTTCGAAGGAAGTTCTCAAAGAACCACAAATTGCCACTTTTGGATATTTTGTGTTGAATTTTAGTTACAATTTATAGAAAGGGTCGGCAACCACAGTCTTTTGGGCTGCGCGCTTTGGAGGCTTTGGCAAGGTGTAAGGTATGCCCTTGGATTTGTAAAAAATGAAGGGTTTTTGAAACGGGTAGATGAAAAATCAATATATCAGATACCGCATTTTTAGCGTACCATCAATTTTACCGAGATAGGCGCCAAAATCTGCTTTGATACGGTAGGTAATCCAGAACGCGCGGGAGTCCATTTCAGGGATAATCTTTTTTTGTTGTACCTCGCGGATTTCGAGAATTTCAATGGACTTTGAAACCGGATTACCAATCGTGCTGAGTATCCAGTTTTCGCTGTTTTGTATTCCTGCCTTAAATCTGGACCTGATTTGCTCGTATTTCATCTGATTGGTTTTCAGGCTGTCGGTATTTATTTTCCTGTTGCTGATAGTTATTCCCTGTTTGCCTCTGATAACCGCAAAATGATTGTTCAGGAATTTGTATCCGCCGCCAATGTCCATATATTCGGTTCTGGCCTGATTATCAAAAGTTTCGTAAGTTTCTATTTCAGTGCCAAGCCAGTTTCCTTTAAAATACCCTTTTTCTCTTTCCTGAATGTTCTGAATGCTAATGAGGGTGTCTTTGGCGGAGGAGATTTGATTATAGGCCTTCATACTGAATTGATACTGGCCGTTGAGGTCGAGTTCAAAGATAGGGTTCGGAGTTTTGGTACTAAAGCCCATGCCTCCTGCCGACACCTGTGCCTCAAGCGATGTATAATTGCTTGACAGGCTTGTCATTTTTATAGTGCCGTTTTGAGCCGCCACCAACGCGAAATCGGTTACAGATGTGTTTTTCTGGTAGTAATCAACGGTTATTATCTGGCTTTGTGTTTTAGATTGCCCCTTTTGGTTATAAGCCGTAAGGGTTATGGTAAAGGCACCATCTTTTTTGTATTGGTAAGAGACTTGGCTCTTCGGGCCTAGGGCCTCAAGGCCTGGTACGGTTTCGTTAATTATTTTTGTGCCGTCGCCGTAATCAAGGTCATAGCTGGCAGCGTTTTTAAGGGTATTTTTTACATAAACCTCTGCTCCCAGACGGGTGATTTCAAGAGACATTGCCAATTCGGGTTCTGGCACCAGCTCTTTTGCAGGTTTGCAACTAGTTGCCAAGGCAAGCAAGAGTATAATTATGGCGTTTTTCATGGCTTTACGGGCGAGCGGTTTAATCACATCAAAGTATAATATTACGCATTAGCGGCCAGAAAATCAACTATTTGAACAATTATTTATTATAAGGTATAATACGGGCAGATGCCGAAGTAAACATGCCTGTTGGTGAAGCAAATTAACGCTTCGGCGTTTGCAGGCTTTTGCTTTTGGGCTGCGCGCATGGGAGGCTTTGACGAGGGTGTAAGGGGGGGATGCGTTGAGGCATCAGCAATGTTGGCTGCCGCTTGAACCGCGAAACTAAGAATAATTAATGGATAACCTGATTATAAAAGAATCTGCCAAATCAAATAAACACCGAAATATAAGTAACATCGGGGAAGGTGTTGGTGTTGCATTTGAGCTCCTGCTCCTGGATTAGCTTTACGAAGTTGCTCAACTGTGCCGGTTGAACTTCAGTATTGATTAAGACCGCAATACTGCTGAGGTCTTGATTATCAATGATTTCTTCTGAGTGGATGTTGCTTTTAAGTAATGCTTCTTCGACAGTCTGCCGCAGTGCATCTCTTTGTATAGCTATTTTCATAATTTATCTACCAAATAATAGGTTAGTGCGACAAATATAGAAATTGTTTAGATTTTTTCTGCATTAAAATTTAATAATTTGTTTAGACAACCGCCCGTCAATAAAGTTTAACGGCTGCAAAATTTTTTTTCTGGCGTAACGGTGTCTATATACGTAAAAAAGTTGTGTGAAAATAGTATTAAGTGTGTCTTTAAATTTAAACAAACTAATACCTTGTGTGGCATCGGTTTCGTTAAGGCTTACTTTGTTGCCTGCAAAAAGTTACAAACCCGGCCGGCTATTGTGTATGTTTTTTTTATCTGCACAAAAAAAGGGGAGTGCCTAAAAATACTTTTTAGACACTCCCTATTATTGGTAATATATGCCACTGTTAACGGTTGAATTCTTTGTTGGGCGCTTTGTCGCCCGGACTGACGTGCTGGTCGGTATCGCGGTTTGATTCCATATCCTTGTCTTTGGCTTCTTCTTCGGCCGACTCCGTTTCGGGCGTTACCGTTTCAATTTCCGGCGCATCGGCCGGCTTGTGGTTTAGGGTATCGTCTGCATCTACGTCGTACTCCTGCCCGCCTTGCCCGCGGTAGGTATTGGCCTGGTCGGGCTGAGGCGTAGTGCCGGTGCTACCTGCCTGCTGGTTGCTGCTTAGGCCCTGGCTGGCATTGTTCGGCTGGCCGTTTCCCTGGTCTGTTGCCGCAAGAGGTTGTCTGTTCTGGTTTTCCATTGTGTGTATATTTTAGTTCAGTCTTTAACATGAAAACTCTGTGCCAGCAGGGTGTCAGAATCTGATACCTTGTTTACGTATAGGTGTCAGCGTTTGATACCTAAGCTGACACCAGGTGCCAGGCAGCACGTGTGTTGGTGTCGGCCATTGACACCTAAACCATACCCTAAGCCGCACCCTAAGCTATCACCTAAGCTGCTACCATTAAATAAACTAAACAAAACGAAACTAAACTTTTTAATATAGTTATATAATAATGGGTGGTAGGGCTTCTGGTTTTGATTTAAAAAAATGAAGCCGAATGGCGCAGCGGAAGGGCATGAAAGACGTGCAACAGGAATTTAAAAAACAAGTTTTTGTGCCGGAAATATTTTTCGCTGATGTGCTTACATTATAAGTATGAAATGGTTATATTTGTTGATATAAAAAATCCAACACAACAATTTCTGCAAGATGGCAAATCTACAATTTACGGCGTCAATTGATGCCGCCCAGTTTAATAAGACATTAGATGACATAGAGAAAAAGATTAAGGGTTTGAACAGCGGTGGGTCGATTTTTAATGTTTCAAATCTGGCAGACGGAGCACAGGTAATTGAAACACTCATACAAATTGGCGACAATATTGCAAAAGTAAGAGGTGAGTTCAGAACCTGGGAGGGCCAAATGGCTGGTGTTTTAAATAGCAGGGTAGAAGCCAATGCGCTGATGGCCGAGGTGATGACGATGGCCGGTCAGTCTCCGCTTAATGTTGAAGAAATAGCTAAAGGCGCGGAAGTATTAATTGCGTTTGGCGCGGATGCCAAAACTGCTATGGCTGATTTACAAATGCTTGGCGATGTGTCGTTGAGTGTGGGTGTGCCACTTAATGAGCTTGCAGAATTATACGGAAAAATGCGGGAGAGTGGTGCTGCGTCATCAGATGAATTGACGAAAATGGCAGGGAAGAATATTCCGGTATATGAAGAATTAGCCAGGGTGTTGCATACCAATACCGATGGGGTGAAGACCTTTGCCAATGAAGGAAAGATTAGTTTTGGTCTGGTACAGCAGGCTTTTATGAATATGACCAATGTTGGCGGCATTTTTCATGGGGTTATGCAAAAAGAGGCTGAGACGGTGGCGGGAGATATTTCTGCTTTTAAAAATGCGCTGAATGGCATGCTTAATGAACTAGGGAAAAGTCAGGATGGAATTATTAATACCACAGTTGAAGGGCTTACATTTCTTGTGCAGCATTATAAAGAATTGGGTAAAACGCTGGAAGCATTAATAGCAACCTATGGGCTATATAAAACAGCAAGTTTAGTTGATAATTCAATGAAAAGTGTTGGTGCGCAAAATTTTAAAGAAATTGCAGTACAAAAGGATAACAATAGCACTGGATTAGAAAAAACTATCAGACTAAAGGTTCAAGAAGCACAGGCTAATGCTGTGAACACGACTGCCATTGCAGCAGAAACAAGAGCCAAAGCTGCAAATGCAGTTGCCGAAACGGCTTCACTAAGGGCTCAGGTTAGTTCGCTGGCTATTAAAAAGCAGACAACGGCCGCCGTCGCCAAAGCTGCTGCTGCTGAAATTGCTGCTGCAAGGCTAACGCTGGCCGCTGCCCAGGCAGACTATGCGGCCAGAGGAACTATTTCTAATGCAAAAAGTGTCGAAGCAGCTCAAAATGCGCTACTTATTGCCTCAGAAAATGGCGTTGCAGCAAGAAAAGCTGCCTCTGCGGCAGCTTCAGAGTTCAATGCTGCAACAATAGCGTTAGAAACTTCAGCCAAAAATGCCAGCACCTTATCAACAAATGCTAACATCGCAGCAGTTGAAGCAGAAGTTGCCGCAACTAATCTGGAAGCAGTAGCTACTACCAAATTAACTGCATTACAAACACTACAAATAGCAGTTACAAGGCAATTGGCCGCAGCGCAAGCAGCCTATAATGCTTCTTTGCTTTCAAATCCGATTGTTCAGGTAATTGCCCTGGTTGCAGCTTTAGGAGCGGGCATTTGGTATTTGGTTAAGGGTTTGGAGGAAGAAAATGATGCCCAGGAATCAGTAAACGATACCCTGGATGCCTCCAGTAAGAAGAGAGAAGAATTAGCTTCGAAGAATCAGTCGTTGCTGGGTGTCATACAAAGTGAAACGACTTCAACTTTAGATAAGCTGAAGGCGTACGAGGAACTTCAGGCGCTTTATCCTGTTTTGCTTGGTAAAATGACAATGCAAGAGTTTTTAACATTAGGCGTTGCGAAGGCACAAAAAATGTTGAATGATGCAGTTGATAATTATAGCCTGGATGAATTGTCAAAAAAGGTAGATGCGGCCAATAAAAAAGTAAAAGAGGCACAGGAGGAGCTTGAAAAGCTTGAGGCCAAAAAAAAGACCGGCAATGGAATGCACGGTGTTGTTGCAAGTATTGAGAATGCACAAAATATCCTGGTTAAAGCCAAAGAAGATGCAGAAAAACTGACAAACGAATTTCGGAAGCAAAAGGAAGCTATTGAAGACGCCAATTTGCCTCTTAAAGAAAAAATCAAGAAACTGGAAGCACAGAAGAAGGGTCTGGAGGAGCAAAAAAAACAAGTCGAAGGCATTCTTGAAAAAGAAAAAGGATTGGTTATTCAGGGAGAATCGTTTAATATGACTTTAGCCAATTGGAGTATTAAAAAATTCAATGAACAAATTTCCCATACTGCCAATTATTTATCCACCTTAAAGGGCATCCTTAGCTTAAAGCCGGAAGACGGTGGGAATTTTGAATCCTGGACTAAAATAAAGACCGAGAGTGAAAGATTATTAAAAGGCCTTTCGTTGAATAAAAAAGGTAGCGAAGAATGGAATCAATATGCAGCTGCTATTAAAATGGCTGATGAGGCCTTGGCCAAATATAATTTAACCAATGGAAATACCGAAAAAAAAACACCTGTTGGTAGTTTGAAATATTTTGAGAATCAAATTAGCAGAATCCAGGAAGCTCTTCAGAATAGTAATAATCTGAGTAGTAAACATTTCAAGAAGCTGATTAATGAAAAAACAGAAGCAGAAAGAAAGGCGGCCGAAATAAGAGAAAAAATTGAAAAGGATTATGCTGATGGAAGTATAACATTTTACGAAAAAATTGCTAATGACGCCAGAGAGGCTTTATCTAAAATAGCACCCACAGACACCAACAAAATCAATGAATTACTTAAAAAACAGACCGAAGCTGAAAAAAGAGCTGAAGAGTTAAGAAAGAGTTTTTCTGTTAAATCATTTGAAGAGATTATTGAGGACAAAAAAATCCAATACGAACTCTATGCCAAATGGCAGAAAGAGTATGGCAAGGAAGCTGCTGACGAGCAGTTTAAAGACCTGAAAGATGCAGGTGAGGGGTTTAAGAACTACCTGAAACAAGAAATTGCCGTGCTTGAAGCCAAAATAAAAAGTAAAACTGCCACTGCTGATGAAAAAGATAAACTCATTATTCTGAAAGCAAAAATTGAGTTAGACCCCGCTGCTCTCGATGCTTTTAAGGCGCAGGTTACTAAAATGCTTCAGGATGCGCAAAGTGAGACCGAGAAGATTTCAAGGCTGAATAATGAAAAAGATGTTGTCGGTAGTACAGTAACTGATGATAAGGAGAAGGCAGCCAAGCTGAAAGAGCTTGATGAGCAGATTAACGAGGCCCAAAAACGCAGACATGAAGAGCTGGTTGGTTTCATGTCTTCTCTGATTGGCTCGGAAGAAGAGCAACTGAAGATAAAAAAGAAATATTTTGACCGCCGCGTGGAGCTGGAAAGCCAGTATACCGACAAGCAGAGTGAGGCGTATCTGCAACAATCTGAATTGTTAAAAACCAATGAAGAGAAAGAACTGGCTGATAATAAGGCCAAAACTGTGGTGAAATCGAAGGAGTTTGAGGCTTTAACCAAGAAGATTAAAGACACAAGCAACGAAGAGACCCAAATTGTGTTGAATGCCGAGCGTGAAAAACTTAAGATTCTGAAAGATAAAGGTGCAGAGAAATCGGCCGAGTATGATGCCCAGCTAAAAGCCGTAAAAGAGGCTGAAACTAAGCATCTTGAAGAAAGTAAGAAAAAATGGAAAGCGGCAACTGATGGTGTAAAAGCTTTAGGAGATGCCTTGAAGGAAGTTGGCGGGGACGTTGCGGAAGTTGGAGCCTTTTTGTCTGAATTGACAGGACAGTTTGCAAACATTCAGGAGCTGCTTAAAAAGGCAAAAGATATGCCAGATACTAAGCCACCTTCCGCTCAGGATTATTCCTCTGCCGTTCAGGGGGTAATCAGCATGGTAAACATTGTAATTGCTTCTAATAAAAAACGTGCCGAGCAGGAGAAAAAGTTTGCGCAGGAGCGAATTGGCTATGAACATCAGTATCAAATTGCTTTGAATAAAAGCATTGGCCAGAGTTACAAGAAAGAGGGCAATATGTTCATGGACGACATAGAGTCTAAGATAAAAGCCGGGGCAAAGCAGTATCAGGATGCACAGATGAAGTTTCAGGCGGCTATTGGAAAGCTAAATGAGGGTAAAGCCAAAAAAGGCCAGAAAGATGTAATAGACGGGCAGTCTATGGGTAAGTTGATTGGCACAGGGGCGGCAACAGGTGCAATTATTGGTACAATTATACCGGGTGTTGGTAATGCAGTGGGTGCGGCAGTGGGTGCAGCAGTTGGTGCCGTAGTTGGTGGAATTACAGGGTTGTTCACCAAAAAGAAAAAGGACATTTACGGCGGGCTACTTGAACAGTATCCGGAACTGGTGAAAACCGGTGCCGACGGTTGGAAGACCATTAATGTAGATATGGCCAAGGCGCTGATTGCCAATGGGCAGTTAGACGACAACACCAAACAGCTGGTACAAACGGCGCTGGATTATGGCGATGCCATGGAGCAGTCGGCACAGCAAATGAGAGAGGGTATTCTGGAACTGACCGGTAAACTGGGAGATTCTATCCGTGATAGCCTGGTAAACGCATTTAAATCGGGCGAAGATGCGGCGGCCGCTTTCAGCAAAACAGTTGGTAATATAATTGCCGATATGGCTGCCAAATTGCTATTTACTGCTATTTTTAAAGATAATTTTGCTAAGCTTGACAAAGAAATGATGAACTCATACAGTCCTTTCGGAGACCAGGATATCACTGACGATATGGAACGGTTCAGCAAGGATGCAGTAAAAGATGTTGGATTATATACCAAAGGATTAGAGGATTTAGAGAAAGCACTTGAAAATGGCGGATTTAATGACCCCTTCGGCAAAGGTACCAACCCCAACTCTTTGTCAGGCTCTATCAAATCTGTTTCGGAAGAGACCGCCGGGGTGTTGGCGGGGCAGATGAACGCCATCCGGATGACACAGGCCACTAATCTGGACGTAAACCGTAACCAACTGCTGGCACTAACCGAGATTGCCACCAACAGCCGATTCCTGAAACACCTGGAACGCCTGGAGACCATCGAAAAGAAAATCAGCAATAATAACGGCGATATCCGCGCGGGTGGGGGGTATTAACCGCATCAGTTGCAGCGTTCATTTTTAACCGTGAGGCCTGGTGTTTTGTTGTGTATCCGGCGGCAAGGTTTTGGCCGGCAGGTACACAAAATACACTTTGGTTCACGGTTTTTGGTTTGGTTTATATCTGTTTTTATAAAATGTGTGGCATTATCAATAAGTTTGTCTTAAAAATGTCGATATTCATCCCAAAAAACCTCATACATGGTTCAGAAACACTTGGTTACTATTTTTCTGGCGTTGGCTCTGGTCTTTCTGGGCATAGCCGTATCGCTTTATCCGGGCGGCTCGCAGGCCAGTGCAACCTCTGTTGGTTATAGTTTTGCTGACAATTACCTGTGCAGCCTTTTTGGCGATACCGGTATCAATGGCGTGGCCAATCCGGGTCAGCGGTGGGCCTTTGCCGGTATGTTTTGTATGTGTGTGGGGTTTGGGGCGTTTTTTTACAGGGTAGCAGCCAAAATACCTCACCGGGGGGCCTCATTCATTATCCGTTATGGTGGTGTGGCTTCTTTTGTTTTTGCTTTCGGGGCCATTACGCAATATCACGACATAGCCGTTAGCATTGCCTGTGTGTTTGGTATGCTGGCCATGTTTTATTTGTTTGTTTTTGTGCTCAGGTCGCGCCTGCGGCTGCTAAAGCTCAATGCTTTTATCTGCCTGTTTTTCCTTTATCTGAATGCTTTTCTTTATTATGCCAGTATATGGCTGGTAGCGTTGCCCATAGCACAAAAGATAAGCTACGTTTTTTTGATAACCTGGGTGCTGGGGCTTGAATACGTGGCCACACCGGAAGATTTTGAACCACCTAAGAAAGCCAGGAACTGACAGATGACACTACAATCGCTGAGGCCGGAGAACACACTCAATCCGGTTGAGCTGCTATGTTTGATTGGCGCATGGGCATGGGTGCGCTTGAAGTTGAGCCGTCTACCTTGCCTGCCAAAGCTCAATCCGTAATCCGGCCGGGGTGGTTTATGCCTTGCAGGTGCTTTTAACACGATGGCCAGACCATTCCGAAGCCTGCAAAATTGACGAAAAACAGATTAAAGCTATCGATAGTACGCTTCTGAAGACCTTCCTGTCTGTTTCATTTCCAGCTTTTTTTACTGATTGTTGCTTCAAAACTATAATTTGGCAGGTTATTTGAGTGAGTTTTACTGACAAGTAACCTGATTGTCAAACAGCACCGCTTAATTGTTTTTTAAGCGCTAAATAGCCATGTGAATCCCAAAAAAATTGCTCCGGCCGTTAGTGCAAGCATATTTTTATTAATTTTGAACCTACCCTAACCAGAAAAACGCGCCTGATGTTGAGATTTTTTTATTTTATTTTGTTTTTCCTAGTTACTACTGTTGTTATTGGCCAGAACGATTTATCAAGCCTGCAAAGTCAGCTTAAAAATAGCAGTTCCGACACCGGCAGAATCCGGCTGTATTTATCAATCAGCAGATATTTTGAAAACAAGCGGTCAGACTCCGCCATGCATTATGCCATCAAGGGTCTGAAACTGGCCACCCACCTTCATAACAAGCCGGCTCAGGGTATGTTCCTTTATCAATTGGGGGTTATCAATATCCTTTACAGCAAATTGTCGACGGCGCATCAGGACCTGGTGCTTGCGCTCGATATTTTTACAAAGCTGAAAGACCGCAAAAACATGACGCTCACCTACGCCGAACTGGGCATTGCAGAAAGCAGAGGCGGCAATGTGGCCAAAGCGGCGGCGTATCTGCGCAAGGCCTTAGACCTGAGCATCAGTGCAAAAGACACCGTAGCTATGATTCATAGCTACCTGAAGCTGGGTTCTGTTGAAGAAATGAACAATAACCCGGCCAAAGCCCTGGGTTATTACAAGCAGGCCGAGGCGCTGAACAAAGAGCTGCCTGTTGGCAAGGTGAATCCGGCTATTCTGGAACATATAGGCAGGGTGCATCTGAACGAAGGAGACCACGCCAATGCCATTGAACATTTTAAAAAGGGAATAGAGCAGAGCAGTCATCCGGAGGGTGTAAGCAACCATATTACGTACCTGACCCGCACCGGCGACGCCTTTAGCCAGCAAGGCAACGACGACAGCGCCCTGGCGTATCATAAAACCGCTCTTGATAAAGCAGAGGAGTTTTCGATGCCCGAAGAACAGGTGATGGCACTGCTAAAAATTGCCGACATAGTAAAGAAATCTGATGCAGACAAGAGCCTTGGGCACCTGAGCTATGCACTTGGAATAGCCAGGACGATGTCGCACCAGCGGTTGCAGGCCGAGGTTTATAAAGCAATGGCCGCGATATACAGGCAGGAGAAACGTTATAACGAAGCCCTGCATGCCCTTGAGCAACAACACGCCTTGCTTGACAGCCTGTTTATCATAAATAAAGAGCAGGAGTTGTCTGGTATGCATGCCAGAAATTTACTGATAACCAGCACGGCAAGGCTTGAAAGAGAAGAGCATGAACTGATGCTGTGGTTTGGTGCCAGTGGCCTGATATTGCTGGCCCTGCTGGGTGTAACATTTATGGTATGGCGTAATGCACGCGCAACCAAGGCAATGAATGCCCGCCTGGCAGAGTCTAATCTGGTAAAAGACCGTTTGTTTTCTATCATCGGGCACGACCTCCGCGGGCCCATCGGCAATATGACTCAACTGCTGACCATTATGGAACTGGATGAGCTGGACCCCGCCGAACGCAAAGAGATTGTTGGCATTATGAAACAACAATGCGATGCGTCTTATGAGGTGCTTACGTCTTTACTGAACTGGGGTAAAATACAGTTGCAGGGGGCTGCCGTAAGCATGATAAAGTTTGAGCCTGAAGCCATTGTAAGCAAAAACATCAATGTGCTTATGAACCAGGCAAGGGCCAAGGCTTTAAACCTGAGCAACCATGTGCCTGCCGGCCTGCAGGTGTATGCCGATGCCTCTCAGTTCGACTTCATCATCCGCAATCTGTTATCGAATGCCATTAAGTTCAGCCACAAAGAGGGTAGTATTGAAGTTAACGCCGCCTCTGACGTCGACGAAGACTTCGTAGTTTTTTCGGTAAATGATAATGGTGTGGGTATAAGCGCCGAGCAGCAGCAGCAGTTTTTGCGCAGCAATATCAATGTAGCTTATGGCACCGATGGCGAAAAAGGCACCGGGCTGGGGCTATTGCTTATTAAAGAGTTTGTGCAGGCTAATGGCGGGAAAATCTGGCTGGAAAGCGAAGAAGGCAAAGGCAGCACGTTCTATTTTACGCTTAAAAAAGCCTAGTTTTTGTAGAATGACCTACAAGACAAACCGCAATAAACATTGTTGTTCTGAATAGTGAAACATAGGGTACCCCGCGTTTGCTTTACCATCAGGTACGCCCGGGCAACGCTATGTTTCACCATCAAATAAATAAACCCCGGCTCTGCAATTGTGCAGCGCATGGGTTGCAAACGGCATCCTACAAAATTAATAGCTGTAAACCGAAATGTTCATGACGCCTTTTCTGGCTGAGAATGACGACACATACCGCAGGCGTTCTTTTTCAAGAAAATTCTTGAACTTCTTTAACGATACCATCGTCGATTCTCCATCAACCCTGATGCGTATCATTACAAAAAAATCGTTCCCCAATGTGTTTTGCGCAATCAGCCTGCTGAGCTGAAGGGCCTCTGACACCTTGTTACGGAGGTTAAATGCTGCTGCCATAAGTGTGTAGACGGACTTGTTTAATGAGGTTAACTTCGCATAGTACAGGCAGAAACTGCTGCGCGGAAGCACAGTTTCATAAAATTGAAATGGCGGGAAGAATCCCGCCAAAACTAAAGCAGTCGGTCAGTAAGACAGAAGGCTTTTCATGGCTATAGGTATATCTAATTAAAATTAAAACTTCTCAATAACAATTCAAAATTATTTTGTAGAAATTTTATTAATAATATGATTTTTTTTAGAAGCAATTGTCGGTATAGTTTTCATTATACTTTACGACACAACTGATTAAATGGTTGCGTGGGTATCTGATTTTTTTTTCAGCAAGCCCGTTTTCTTTTTTAGAGGCAGGCAAAAAGCAGAAAAAACAGGCAGGGCAAGATTATTTTTCGCCTAAAAACTTATATTTGTTTTCTGCAAACAAACTATTACCCAAATACTAATTGAATGAAAAAAAATCTGCTCTTTCTTCTGCTGGCGCTGGCTGCCTGTAAAAATCAACCCAAACAAACGCAGGAAATAAAAGGTTTTAGCGAATACGCGGTTGATGTGCCGGGTGTAAAGACCTTCTACGACAAAAAAGGCGTACTGGCCGACAACGGCATGGTAGCTTCGGCGCATCCGGTTGCCTCGCAGGTTGGGGTAGATATCCTGAAAGCCGGTGGGAATGCCATAGATGCGGCCGTGGCTACGCACTTTGCGCTGGCGGTGGTGTATCCGTGGGCGGGCAATTTGGGCGGCGGCGGTTTTCTGGTGTACCGCGATAAAAAAGGTGGCACTTTTACGCTCGATTTCCGTGAGAAAGCCCCTGCCAAAGCACACCGCGATATGTATCTGGATGCGAACGGGAATCCGATTGCCGGGCTGAGTATTCTGGGGCATCTGGCCAGTGGGGTACCGGGCTCGGTTGATGGTATGGTAACCATGCACGAGCGGTTTGGCAAACTACCCTGGGATAAAGTGGTGGCTCCGGCCATTGCGCTGGCAAAAAGCGGTATTGTGCTAACCGAACGCGAAGCCGTAGGGCTGAACCGCGTACGGGGCGATGTGCTGAAAGTAAACGCGGCCGGGTCGCCGTATTATATAAGACCAGACAAACAAGACTGGAAAAAGGGCGACACGCTGGTGCAGGCTGACCTGGGCCGGATGCTGGGCCTGATACAGACACGTAAACGCGCCGGATTTTATGAAGGCGAATGTGCCGACCTGCTGGTGAAAGAAATGGAACGCGGCAAGGGCATTATTACGCACGACGACCTGAAGAATTACCACTCGGTATGGCGCGATGCCATTGTTGATAAATACAAAGACTTTAAGATAATTACCATGCCGCCTACGTCGAGCGGGGGAGTAGCCCTGATGCAGCTGATGAAATTTGTAGAGCCATACCCCATTAAACGCTGGGGCTGGAACAGCGACTCGACCGTGCAGGTTATTATTGAGGCCGAACGCCGGGTATATGCCGACCGCGCCAAATGGCTGGGCGACCCCGACTTTGTAAAAGTGCCTGTAAAACAACTGACCGACAAAGCCTATCTGAAAAACCGCATGGCTGATTTCTCTTTCGACAAAGCCACCGACAGCAAGGCCGTAAGCGGCGGCACAGTGCCGGGCTATGAAAGCAGCGAAACTACGCATTATTCGGTGGTTGATAAAGACGGCAATGCGGTGTCTATCACCACTACGCTCAACGGCGGTTTTGGCAGTAAGGTGGTTGTGCAGGGCGGTGGTTTTCTGATGAATAACGAAATGGACGACTTTAGTATTAAAGCCGGTGTGCCCAATATGTTTGGCCTGATTGGCAACAAAGCCAACGAAATAGCCCCGGGCAAACGGATGCTGTCTTCTATGACACCCACCATTGTTGAGAAAGACAATAAGCTGTTTATGGTAGTGGGTACGCCGGGTGGGTCTACGATTATTACTTCGGTTTTTCAGACCATCATCAACGTAATTGAACACGGCATGACCATGCAACAGGCCGTAAACGCCCTGAAATACCATCACCAATGGTTGCCGGATAACACCACTTACGAGAAAAACGCTTTTAGCGAGGCCACCCTCAACAACCTGAAAGCCAAAGGCTACAAAATGGTGCCAATGGTGGGTTCTCTCGGGCGTATGGACTGCATCATGCTTCGCCCTGATGGCAGGCTGGAGGGCGGCTCAGACCCCCGCGGCGATAACACCAGTATAGGTTATTAATACTTCTGTTTAAAGATTTTGCCAAGCACCTCTGCCTGCGGGTGGGGGTGCTTTGTGTTAATTTTGCCGGAATATCTTGCCGGGGTTGTGCGCTAAAAAATAAACTTATAAGTTGATTTTATGAAAATTGGTAGTATATTTGCTGTTGATAAATCAAAAAAACTCTATTCGGTTGCTTATGACGGCCAATCAAATGAGTTTCAACGGCTGTTAAATTTGTGGATTCAGGATATTGAATTTCTGGCGCAGTTTTTTGAAACGCATGAAAGTGATTTATTGAGCGGTTTTTTTGGGAACATGAGCATGGAACAAGCCATAGAATTGACTCGCAGAGAAGCCGTAAAATTGAGAAATCAGTTTTACAGAATTCTAAACAGTAGCGATGCCGGTGCAGAGAACCTTCAACAAATTTTTAAGCCCTTAAGCAACACCGACTACCAACTGAAACCACTGGCTAAGGAGAAATCAAAAAGAGGGTGGCTCAGAATTTACGCTATCCGCATTAGTGCCGATGTATATGTGGTTTCCGGGGGAGCCATTAAGTTAACAGCCACCATGAATACCCGGCCTCATCTTTTGCTTGAACTTCAAAAGCTGGAGGCAACCAGACAGTTTTTAAAGGAAAACGGATTAATTGATGAATCTAATTTTGATTTTGTTGAGTTTGAAATTTAAGCAATATGGAAAATGAAATACTGATTGAAAAACTGGATAAAATTGCCAATGTGGATACCTCATGGCAGGATGAACACCTTTACTATCAGGAGAACAAATCATGGCTTGACCGTTCGGCTAAAATAGCTATTCAGGTTTTAAGTGTTCTGCGGAAGAATCGTAAAGCAAATCAATCTCCGGCCACGCAAAAAGAGCTGGCTGAGTTGCTGGGTATCAGCCCGCAGCAGGTAAATAAAATTGTGAAAGGCAATGAAAACCTGACGCTAGAGACCATCAGCAGGCTTGAAAACGCCTTGTCTGTGCAGTTGATAACGGTTGCCACACCTGCTGTTGCCGCAATTGATGCGCCTGTGGCTTGGGTTGCCGAGGATGAGGTTGGGTACACTGCTGGTTTGGATGCTGATACCATAGTGGGCGCTAAGGGAGCGCCGTCAAAAGAATAGTGATACTCAATCTGCTGTTCTGTTTCCTTCAGCTTCCCAATCCCACATTCTGATGTACTGAACTTCTTTTTTAGGTATAATTTTTACTGTTCCATCCATGTATTGCACCTTCACACTTTCCAAGGTCAGATATTTCGCAACCCGTGAATAAACAATGTTTTCAAATTCATAAAATCCAGTATCGTCTTTTTCTACGGGGCCTATACCTCTAACCGTTTTTGTAGCTATTTTATCATGGACTGCATTTGATACTGTTGCCGTTATATAAATGTATTTAATAGCCTTTTCGCTCAGATTCATGAAAGCGATATTAAAGCCAATGCCATAATCACTTCCGGTTACATCATGCTTAATTATCATCAAATTATGTTTTCCTATGGCATTGTAGTTCATTACCTTCACTGATTTTGCATATTCTTCTTCAAAAACTACAATTAAGTTTTGGTTCTTATAAAACCATTCTACGTTGCCATCACTATTTGTCCCGACTTCTACCGGATTACCGAACACATCCATCAGATACTTTTTGGTGAGCTTTTGCTCCTTTATCATATCTGTTAAATCAAAATAATAGCTGTAAGAATTGAGATAAGCAGCATAATCATAAGAATTGATGATTTCTTTTATTTTTAAAGGATTGGTCTTAGGATCCAAAAGCAATAAAACCGGCTTATTAGAAAGCCTTTTGAAGTAGACCTCACCATTGCTACGGCTGTGAGTATTTGTTTCACTAACCCCCAGAGAATCGAGAACCGCAGCAATTGTTTTGCCCTTCGTATTTATTTTTTTACCATCGGGAAGATAAAATTGTCCATAAGTAGTAACGGTTGCCAGCGCAAAAGACAGGATGAGTAGTATTTTTTTCACAGTCTGATTGTTAAATTTTTATTGATTGTTGTTTCATTGCCAAAATAAGTAAAATCCTGGAAATTGATTATTATTTTTTTGTTTCCAATAAAGAATTTTGAAACTATCAATTTACTCAATGTAAAGGCTTAATTTTGCAGATACATGGTATGTTCTTTCATTCAGTTTTATCCTCAAAATGAAAATCTTTCTTAACCTGCTTAAATGGGTATTGGTGCTGGCTTTGGTGGTGCAGTTTACGCTTACTATTTCTTTGTTTGGCAGTGGGTATGAGATTGCTACCAAGAGATTATGGCCCGACATCCGCAATATTGTGGTGCTGCTGGCTTTGCTGGCCGGGGTTATTTACTGGAAAAAGAAAAAGGCCTGATACCCGCCTGCTTTGGGCATGCTACACATTTATCTTCACGCAATTCGTTTTTTTTATGGTGTCTTCCCGGCTGCCATAGCCGGTACTCCCTTACTGCCTAAAACCTGCTTACAGGGTGCGCCAAGGCCGATTTCTGCTTACCACGGGGAGGTAAATTTTGTTTTTATAGAAAAAAAATGTATCCGCCCGGAAATTATATTTTCCGTTTAATAAATTTCTTATCCAACAAAATAGAAATATTTCTACATTTATCTGTACAAAATCAATTTATTGTTAGGTGCGAGATGCGTTTTGCCTTTCCTTACTAAAAAATTGATTTTGGCTGAAAAACCCTGTATGGGTTTTTTATAAAGCCTTTTGCTAAACTTTTGCTATGATAAACTCTATCAGTTTTAAAAACGACCTCTCTTCTGGGGTTAGTATCTATTTATCGACTGACGACACCAACGCAGGCCAGCCCAATTACATTGCCAGGCTCAGCTTTGTGGGGCATATTGAACCTTCAGGCACGCTGGCTATCAATCAACAGGCAGACCTCACCTCGGTTTATATCTGCTACGACAACCAGAACAAACCCGTAAAACGAATGGTATATGAGGGCGGCAGCAGCCAGCAGGGTTTTACCATTACCCAGGCCGATGCAGACGTAATAGCCAGTAATTATAGTTTCTTTGACTTTATTGCCGCTAACCCCAACGATGCGCTGTCGGTCAGCTTTGCAAAACTGACCGAAGGAGGCAACGCCACCCCCGACCAGATAGATGCTTTTTATGAAGATACCGCCAATTATCAGGCCTGCACGTATGTGTCGTATATACTGGTGCTGGCGGCTTTATCGGCCGATACAGGTACGTCTCCGGCCGATACCGCTTACAGCCTTAAAAGCCTGATTGGCTATATGGGAGTTAAATGGCCCTCGCTCTTGCCCGATTTCCCCGTCAGTAGTTTTACCTGCACCACCCTGAATGGCAACGGCAACCTGGTAAGCCTGAGCTGTGATGTAAACATGGAAGATATATATTTCGGCAGCCAGATAGCCGCCAATATCTTTACCATTACGCCTTTTAACAGCGTAAAGGTGGTGCATGTTAACATCAGTTTCAGCTATACCTTAACGCCGGATCTGGTAACGGTTGCCCTCACTTTCAGCCTTGATGCCATCAGGATACCCGTTGCGACCAATACAGATATAACGCTCAGTAATCCGGCCATTACTTTTTCGTTGTCGCCGCAAAGTGGCGAGGTTGGCTTTATGGCACAGGCCACCATACCATTCAAGCTCTGGAGCAACCCAACTTTCTATGCCGATTTATCGATGGTAATCGGTGCAGACCAGGCCAATATCGGCGTGGTTATCAGGGGCGATAATTCTGTGCTGTTTACTCCGCCTATTATTCAGGGGGTTCATTTTACCTCATTCGGCGTGGGTATGGGTGTGTTTTTCCAGCCGATTATCGGGTATTCGCTGGGCGTGCAGGGGTCGTTTACCATTGGTAAGCCGGAAGACAACGTACTGGTAGAAGACAACAGCTTTGCGGTGGTTTGTGCGTTAATCGGCGATATCCCGAACCCGCTCTATATATCTTTTTATGTATCACAAATAAGCCTGAACGAACTGGTAACCATTTTTACCGACGTCGATTTCAATATTGATTTTCCGGTATCGGTAAAAAACCTGTCTTTCGTATGGCAGGAGAACCCCACCCAGCCGGTGGTACTGCCAGACGGCTCTACTTCTAAATATGAGTTTGGTTTCAGCGGGTATCTTGATTTCTTCGGGCTCGGTTTCTATGGCGACCTCGACATCAACCCTGTTTCGGGTGTCAACGGCATCATTACCATGTCGCCGTATGAACTTGGGCCACTAAGCCTGAAAGGCAACGGGCAGGCCATCAGCATAAAAGTAAATGAGGCCGGAGACCCCATCAGCAACAATGTGGTGCCAGAAACTTCAGCCGAAGAAATAGCTATTGAAAACGCCGGCACCGAGGTAATTATTAAAGCAGGCGGGCCGGTTATGGAGGTAAGCACGTTTGCATCGCCATACTTTGTAGCCAGTATCGCCATTGCGTTTCTGGACAGCCGGCAATCGGTTGAGGCGTCGGTTACCAGTAGTGGATTCAGTTTCGAGCTTGATTTTGAATCTGTACTGACCACAAGAATGGCTTGTGTGCTAAAAAACTACCAGTATTTTTCAGGCTCGTTTACTTATGGCGCCGATTTTATGATTCAGATTCCCGATTCGGTTGATGTGTTTAATCTGGGCAGCATTCATTTTGTATCAACCATTAGCAGCGAACTCACGATTGATACCAGCGCCAATGTAATACGCTTTACTTACGTAGGCAGTTTTAATTTCGCCGGTTATCATTACCATATCCCTGAACTGTCGCTGGATATCAACACCCAAAGCCTGCAAGACATCATCAATATGGCCAATCAATGGATTATCGATAATGTTACATCGCTTTTCAAAAATCTGTATGCCGATGCCGCCGCCTGGATAAACGCCATAACGCAGGGGGTAATTGTGCTGGCCACCAACACCGCCGAATATGTAATGGAAGGCTTTAAGGTAGTGTATGGTGTAAGTGCGGAAGCCGTTGGCGACCTGCTGAAAGGCACCACCTATGCCCTGAACGACGTAGCCAAAGGCATGAAAGACGTTTACAACGCTACGTCGACCCTTACAACCCAGACCCTGGTAACAGCCTATAACGCCGCTGAAGACAGCGCCGCCGCCGCCCTGCAATATGCAGGCTACACGGCCGACGAAATAGCCGACGCCCTTGTCAATGTATATGGCAGTACCATGGAGGTAGTGGGCGAAATACTGCTGGCCCTGGGCTACAGTGCCGATGTGGTGGCTCAGGCGCTTACTGAGGCATTTAATGCCACCGAAGCAGAAGTGGCCGCCGTAATGGCAGAACTGGGCTACGCCATTGACACCGCTGGTAACTGGGTAGAAAAAACTGCCAAAGATGCAGCCGACGCCACCAAAAATGCGGCCGATGATGCCCTGAAACAAGCCACCGACAGCACCAAAGATGCGGCAGACAGCGCAATAAAAGAAACCGAAGATGCCGCCAAAGATGCGGCCGACGAGGCAGAAAAGGCAGCCAAAGATGCGGCTGATGCGGCCAAAGATGCGGCAGACAGTGCATTGAAGGCATCAGAAGATGCGGCCAAAGATGCAGCCGATGCGGCCAAAGATGCCGCCGACGAAGCCGCGAAGGCAGCCAAAGATGCGGCAGATGCCGCCAAAAACGCTGCTGACAGCGCCAAAAATGCCACCGACTCGGCATTGAAGTCGGCGGCGGATGCTATTATTCCGTAGTTATTTGATTTTCAATACAAAACTAAATTTACTTATATGAAAGAAACCGACAATGCTGCCAATGCAGCCAGAGAGGCGATAAACAACGCTGCCAAAGAAGCCGAAAATGCAGTCAAAAACGCCATGGATGAAGCTAATAATGCGAACCGGGCATCCATAAACGCCAGTAAAAATGCCTTAAGTGAAGCAGATAATGCCATAAAACAAGCAATGGCTGAAGCCGAAAATGCGATCAGGGCAACACTCAATGTTACAGGCACCCCCCCTGAATGAAGCAGGAGATCCTGGCAAAAATACGATGGATGAAGCCGAAAATGCCACGAGAACAGCCGAACAGGATGCAGGCATACCACTGCCAATACCAGCAAAGCCCCGTAAAAACGCTTTGGATGAAGCCCAAAAAGCGATGAGTGATGCAAACGAATATTTAGAGAAGTCCATGAAAGAGGCGCAAGATTCACTCAGAAATGCAGGCGGCTACTAAGCCGGAAAAGCTATCGGGCAGCCATACCGGTGTTAAACGTTGCCCCAAATGCGGCATACCCGGCAAAGAAACAAACGGTGGAGGATGCCCTTATTCTGTAATAACCCGGCCAGTGTGGCTTTATGCGGGCAGGTTAACCATTAGCTGTGCAACAATACCCAAAAAACTAATATGAAAACAATTTTTGCTCTTGTCAACTGCTTTGCTGTGCTTTTACATGTACACCGGGAACCGAACAGTTCCTGAGGTATGGTTCAAACACTGCTGTAAAACTTATTTCTGTTCAATTATTAAAATCTAAACATTACCCGTTATGGCAATTGTTATTCAAGCTGCTTCATTTTTCCCAACCAGTATTCAGGACCTTGCAGTAACCGATACTAAGGTCTATTATCCGGGGCCATTGTTGATGGTTTCCTTTGGCCATGCTCAGGTTTATGTCAACGGTGAGGCCATTATTAAACCCACCTTTACCAGTGTTTATGATACTGCCGACTTAGTCTGGATTTCTGTAAGCTGGCAGGCTTCCGATGGCAATGGTTCGTCGGCTGCGCTGGAGTTTTATTTTATGGAAGGCTTGTCGGTTGTGGGTGGTAAATACGCCGTAGGAGCCGCGCCATTGCCGGAGGTTGATAATATTTCGGGCTTAATTGCCATCCCTGAAACACCGTCTGGCCTGTGGGACGGCACCTATAGTACTTTTATTGGCGCCGACTACAAGGCAGATGATGTGCTGGTGATAGAAGGCCCGGGCATGGGATACAAGTCTAAGACCATCCTTAATCACGTTTATTTGTCGCAGGTCTTTACCGACGACGAAGGCGTTACTACCACTACCTACCAGACCTGGTGGTTTCAGTCGGGCGATAACAAGCAGAACGCGTATCTTTATTACGTAAGCACTGAATACGGTAATTCATTTGTCGGGCAGACCTGGACGGGCCATGTACAACCGCTGGAATACAACTTTTCGGGTTCAATTGCGCAGGAACTCCCTTCCAACTGGATGAGTGATCTTATTCTTGAGGCTGAATACGCCGCTAAAGAGGTAACGGACACCGCCGTTGACGCCTACAACGATGCCCGGAATGCAGCCAAAGTGGCCACCGATACCGCCAAAAATGCGGCTGATGATGCCGTTAAAGCCACCACCGATGCTGCCAAAGATGCCACCGATACTGCCAAGGATGCTACCGATGCAGCCATAAAGGCATCGACAGATGCGGCTAAAGATGCCGCCGATGCAGCCATAAAAGCATCTACTGATGCTGCCAAGGATGCGGCTGACGCAGCTGAAAAAGCCGCCAAAGATGCCGCCGATGCAGCTAAAAATGCGGCTGACAGTATTCCAATACCGCCGCCGCCACCCATACCTAAAGTACCCAAAATACCAAAAATTTAATTAGATAAAGGCCGATGCTCGTTAAGCGCATCGGCCTGATACCTCTTTAAACCCGTTTTTTATTGAGCCATGGTAATACGGGCAGCTAAAGGCCGCCGCATTGCCGGGCTAATACACAAGAAAGCGCTTTTGCTTACGTCAACTGCTTGCGTATTTCTGCTCATTACCCATTAAGCCCTATGCTTTTAGTGGTAATTTTTATTTGGTAGCGCAACATTCAATTCAATTATTATAAACAATTAAACATTTAAAGCCATGGCAATTAATACCTCAATCAAAGCCAATTTTATTACTTATTTACAAAATTTAGAAACCAAAGTCTACTACAGCGGCCCTTACCTGATGGTTGACTTTGTTAGTTTCAGCATTGTGGTGAACGGCGAAACCATCAAAAATCCGGTGTTTTTAACCGAAACATCAGCTGATGAAATAGTGGTAATTGATGCCAGCTGGCAGGCTGCTGATGGCAACGCATCGTCTGCTGCGCTTAAGTTTTATTTTCAGCCCGCCAGCCTGATAGCCACCGGCAAATATGCTGCGGGTACTGCCGCGCTGCCGTCGGCCAATAATTTTACAGGTATGTATGCCACACAAAGCACCGATGTGTCGGCCTGGAACGCCAAATACAATACTTATGTAGGTACAAGCCTGGATCAGCAAGACGACACCCTGACCGTGAGCAGCCCAACGATTACCTATAAGTCGAAAAACATCAACAATTATGTGTATCTGGTACTTACCAGCACGCTTTCAGACGGCACCACTACCCAAACCTCTCAGGTTTCGTGGTTTGAGACCGGCGGTAATGACCAGAACGCCATTATCAGTTTCAGCGTGGCAGACCCCTATTTAATATTTATAGGGCAGAAATGGAATGGCAGCACACAGCCCATTGATTATAACTTTATGGGTACCACGGCAGACCAGCCCCCAACCAACTGGCTGACAGACGCCATTATTGCCACCGAAGAGGCAGCCAAAGATGTGGCAGACACCACCGTTGATATTTATAACGATGCCGTACAGGCAGCCAAAGATGCCGCCGACGCCACCAAAGATGCGGCAGACGATGCCCTTAAGGCAACAACCGATACGGCCAAAGATGCCACCGACGCCACCAAAGATGCCGCCGACGAAGGAATAAAAGCCACAGAAGATGCGGCCAAAGATGCTGCCGATGGCGCCAAAGATGCGGCTGACGAAGCAGCCAAGGCAGCCAAAGATGCCACAGATGCAGCCAAAGACGCCACTGATTCGGCCAAGAACTCGGCAGATAACGCGGCCAAAGATGCGGCCGATGCCACAAAAAATGCCATAGACGGTATTTTTAAAATTTAATGTATTTCCGGTCGGTACTCAGCTTGGGTACCGGCCGGTTTTTTAAACGTCAACCCATACCAACACAAGGGCTATTGACACCTAAAACCGCAGGTAATAAAGATGAATGTATTGTTAATACGGCGCAATGCCACCGATGGCATAGAGGTGAAGCAGGCCTTTGAGCAACTGGGGCTTAACTATTGTGATGTGCACCGGCATGAGCATATCAGTATTGTTGAACTGAACAGCAATGGTAAAACCGACATCAGGTTTTTCAACTGGAACATCAGCCGGTTCGACAGGATTTTTTTTATCAACACACCCTCGGTACCCGAAATCGGCAATGCCGTAGCCAGCAACAAAACCCATACGTTTGAGTATTGCGAGATGGATGCCTCGGTGATATCTGCCCTGCAAAACTACACCGATAAACTGATTAACGCCGGGGTGCTGAACATGAGCCTGAGCATTACCAACAGGTATTTTCTGGTGTTTCTGTTCAGAAGCCTGGGCTGGCAGTTGCACCCGTCGCTTTTTAATCTGCCGCAGGCCCTGCCAGATAAAACGCTGTATCAGGTTCACCTGCTGCTTACACGTACGGGGTATAGGGTTTATCCGGACAATGATGTTTTCAGCCCGATTATCAGCCATGCCGAAGAGCTTATTTTAAAAACCCGGAAAGCCATGTGGCAACGCGGGCTGGACATACTGACCGTAAGCTGTGTGGTAACAGACGGCAACCTGTGTGTATTGAATATCAGTGAAAGTTTTGCGCACGTCAGTTCCGGAATATTGGCCGGGGCATTAAAGGAAATAATCTGATTATGTTTTTAATAATAGGGTATCATAACGAAAAAGCCATTGAGCATTTTGTAAAAGTGCTGGCCGAACAAAAACAGGCAGATGCCGATAAGTATCATTTTCTGAACCTGTCAGACGTTGAAACCGCCACAGATGTGCAGGTGTCTTACGACGCCGATGACCTGCTGGTGAAAATAGACGACCGCCAATTTGACTTTGCCAATTACCACGCTATTTATGCGCGGTGTTTGTATCAGACGCCTGCCGACAAAGCTCATGTGCTGAGGATGGTCAATTTTATTTTTCTGATGCATAATTACCTCGAATTCTGCGACAAGGTGGTGGTTAACCGGCCTTGCGCGGGTAATTCAAACTACACCAAGCTGCACCATGTAACCAAGCTGCAGGCCTACGGTTTCTCTGTGCCTGAAACGTACATTTTCGGGTCTGGCACCCGGGCAAAGCATGTAATGCAACCCAACGGCGACTGGATTTCGAAGGGTACGTCATCTATCAGAACCAGAGCTGTAGAACTGGACGAAAAACTCTATGCCGAGTTGTATCAGCTTAACCATGTGCCGTCGCTGTTTCAGCGGCACATCAGGGGGTATGATGTACGCCTGCATCTGCTGGGCAGCCAGCCACTGGCGCTTAAGATAGAGTCGCCCAATGTAGACTACCGTTACAATACCTCGGGCAATCAATACCAAAGGGTAGACATTCCACCAGACTTACTGAAAAAATGTATTGATTACTGCCGCGAAGAAGAACTGCTCTTTGCAGGCATAGATTTTAAGGTAACACCCACCGGCGAATGGGTGATGCTTGAAATTAACAACACCCCCGGCTACAATTTTTTTGATACCAAGATGAATTACGCCATTTCAATGGCTTTGTTTGATTTCCTGAGCCAGACTCCCGACCAGCTCGCGCCTTTCCGCCGCGAACCGGCCGCCACCAAAACCTTTATTCCGCCAGAAAGAAGAACCATGTCTTAAACCCGCGGGCCAATGGCAGGAAGGTTTTACAACGCCTGCAAAGCTGCGAACTGCAAGTTCGCGCCACAAGTTTCAATACCAAACTCGGTTTTCAGGCATTGAAGCAGGTCTGCGGTGTTGTCAAATGTTTCCATTTTGCGTTCGTTTCCGGTACGCTGCAAAAACCGATGGTTGAAGAGCGTTTTGCGGCCTTGAGGCAGTGGCAGGGTGCAAATCAGGTTTTTTACAAAATGAGAGTCGGGCGAGGTCTGTTTCCGGAAGTTCTGCGCTTCAAATTCTTCCAGCCGCGCCGCTTGCAGGCTGAACCTGTATTTTTCTTCATAACTAACACCCGTGGCCGACATCCAGAGGCTGAAGTCTCCATCCTCAGCCCGGCGAATCATAAAGTAACCGGAGCCGTCGGTCTGCACCACGTCTGGTTTTAGCTCCAGTGGTTCCAGAAACAAATCGCCATAGCCTACGTCCATCAGCCACCGGGTACCCAGATTGGCTACAAGGGCCATGTGGTCAAATGGCGGGCCGGGCTGCTTGTTATGCAAGATGCGTGCTGATATAAGCTGTGTATCAAAGCCCAGTTTTTGCAGCAACTCGTTAAAGAGGGTGTTCAGCTCGTAGCAGTAACCGCCTCGGCGGCCTGTTACTACTTTGTTGTAGATAGCAGGAAGGTGCAGGCGGATGGGTACGCCCAGTTGCACGTCGAGGTTCTCGAAAGGAACATGAAACACGTGCGCCCGGTGTAGTTGCCTGAGCACGGAGAGGCTGGCCGCAGGGGCCGCCCGGAAGTTGATGCGTTTCAGATAAGATTGTACGTTCATGTGTGCGATTTTTCAGCAATAGCGGCACGGGGTATCTGCCTGTTTTTTTGTAAAAACAAAGCAAAAATAAGTGTACCAATATATGACCATAACGGAAATACAGCGGCAGATGCTGTATTAAAATGCTATGAAGACCTGCCGGGTATAAGCCGGCACGCTGAGGTAATGCGCAGAGAGACAGGCGCGATTTGTCTTGTTCAGCCCTTATTTATGTCTGTTTTGCACCCCTGTTTTGGCTTAAAAGGGTATTAACTTTGTAGCATACTAACAAAATTGGCTATGATGGAAAACAATAACATGGCGTTCAGGCTGGTGGTAAACAAGCCACCGCAGGAAACCTTTCAGGCTATCAATGAGGTGCGCCAGTGGTGGTCTGACGATTTCAGCGGAAGCTCGTCTCAGTTGGGCGATGAGTTCGAGGTTCGGTTTGCAGACGTGCATTATTCAAAACAAAAACTGGCAGAGCTGCTGCCGGGTCAAAAAATAGTATGGCTGATTACCGACAGCCACCTGAGTTTTCTGGAACAAAAAAATGAATGGACAGGCACAAAGGTGGTGTTTAGCCTTTCGGCCGAGGGCGACCATACCGTTATCAGCTTTACGCATGAGGGGCTAACGCCGCAAAGCGAGTGCTACACCGATTGCTACGGCGGCTGGCGGCAATACCTGCTGCATAGCCTGGTGCCTTACATCAACACCGGCAAAGGCAACCCGAATGTGCTTGAGAGCGCCATTAAAGAAAAAACTGCCAGACCCTGAGCCGGCCGGGTGTTACAAATCCTGCCGGTTATGCCTAATTTTCTACCTACCAGAAACCGCTGCCATGCGCCTGCGCAGGGTTTCTGGTTTTTTGCTATACCTCTTGCCGCCAAATGCTGCCGGGCGGGTCTGCAGGGCTGTTTTTTGCAGGTTTTATCACCAAAAATGATGAGTTTTAAGAAAAAACGCATCGGCTGCTTTTCAATGTGGCTATTTCTGCTTATTATTACGGTTAATTACAAAAAGTAAAGGATAACTGCCTTAGATTAAATCAAAAACTTTGTGTCTGACCTATTGAGAGAAGATATTACCAGCCTCTCATCTGCTGTTTCAAATAACAGTATTTTATATTAGCCAACCTGAAAGGTGCGTTTGAAATTACCTTGTTTTCTGTGTTCAGATGCATTGGACTTTTAGAAAATAACTTGGTATGCCCTGCATAAAATCTTGTATGATGTTTGCTGTATGTGGGGTGTAAAAAGACAAAAACTGTTCATTCTAAATAATAATGGAGAAACCTCGCGAGAATTACTATCTGGAGGCCAGAAAAATATGGAGCACCGTTGTAGACCAGGATTCAACTGATTTCAACGATTTAAGGGTACAGGTGGCCTTTCATAAGCAATTGCTGAATATCTTTCAGCCGGGCAATTACCACTATTTTGTGTTCAATATTTTTAAGGTTGAGGTAGAATTGTGGAGCGAGGGCATTATTGATGTGCTGGGCTATACGCCCGACGAAATGAGCCTGGAGTTTTATATGAGTATCATTCACCCGGACGATATGCCGTATTTCCTGAAGTTTGAAAAGCGTATAACCGAGTTTTTTCTGACACTGCCTTACGACAAAATCAAGAATTATAAAGTGCAGTATGACATCAGGCTGCGTGCCAAAGATAACCGCTACGTACGGGTGCTGCATCAGGCCATACAGATAGATTATGACGCGAATAATTTCTACCGGACACTGGATGTGCAGTCGGACATTACGCATATTAAAAGTGAGGGGGTGCCGTGTTTTTCGCTGATTGGGATGGACGGGGAGCCGTCTTATTATAATATCCAGAGCGATTCCCTGATACCGGGGGGCAATAATCCGTTTTCAGAGCGCGAACAGGAGATTCTGAAAATGATAGTGGAGGGTAAAAGCAGTAAAGAAATAGCCGGGGTGTTGTTTTTGAGTTTACATACCGTAAACACCCACCGCAAGAATATACTGAACAAAGCCCGTGTAAAAACACCTGTTGAGCTGGTTACCAAGGTAATTAACCAGGGTTGGATATAGCGTTTCAGAATACCTGTGTACAGGTATTTTTTGCCTTCGGGCAATTATTTATGTTTGCTGAATTTAAACTGTTGCATTGAGTTAATTAAATCAAAAGCCGGGTGTTTGCTGACGCCCGCAATCAGGAAAAACTACTCCGAAGTTCCCCATGAAGAAAAGTACTATTATTTTGCTGTTAGCAATGGCAGGCGCGCCGTTGCTGCTAACCGCCCAGGACCTCATCATTAAGAAAAACAAAACCGAAACCAAAGCAAAAGTGATTGAGATAACCGACGATTACGTGAAGTATCGCGACTGGGACAACCTCTCCGGCCCTATTTATAACCTGGCCCGCAACAAGGTTTTTATGATTGTGTATCAGAACGGTAAAAGAGAGTTTATTAATGCCAGAAATGAGGTAAAGGCCAGGGGCAGCATAAAAGAAGAAACCCCCGCCCGGATGACTGAAAAAACCGAAATGCAGGAAAAAACCGAACCGGTAGAAAGCCCCTGGCAACGCGGAAAAACCGAGGTGATGATTATCAAATCGGCCGATGCAGAGAATGCAGAAAAAGAACAGGAAGCCGACAATGCCCCGCATGACGTGATGGCCGAGCCAGACACCAGCCGGGCGGGGGCATCAAGCCCTGAGGCCTCAAAGTATGCCTTTGCACCTGTTGAGGTAACCAAACAAAAAGGATTTACCAAATTTGCCGACAACAGCCTGTATCTGGGGGTATCAGCCAATGCTATCAACCAGATGACCTTCCCGACGGTAATGATTATCAACGACTGGTTTTTGTCGCCGTCTATTGCCATTACTTATGGTGCAGGGGCTAACTACAATACGGCTGACGACATGGGCTATCAAATTAAAACCTGGGGTTTTCAGGGTATTCTTGGGGCGGCTTATTACCTGAACAAAGCGTTTAGAATTAACAAAAAGCGGGCGGCTGTTTACGTAGGCGCCGCTGTAAAATATAGTTACGACTACACCACGTCTGACATCTCAGACCGCCCCACGTCGGCATCAAGCATGAGTGTTTTTGGCCGGGGTGGCGTAAAAATCAATATTACCCGGCGGCTGGGCTTGTTTGCCGAAGCCCACATAACCAACGGCGACCCCGACATGTTGGGCGGGTTGTCTTTCAGCTTTGTAAAATAAGCGGGCTGCTGCCTGTTTCTCAGCTGCCAAGGCTTTAAAACTGGCAATAAAATACCTAATGCTAGGTATTTATTGCCAGTTAGTAAATAATTAAGTTTGCCGGTATAATTCAATTGCCCGAATGGGCTTGATGCACGCTTGTGCCATGCCACCTTACCAAATGTCCGCAAACTTTTTATAACATAAAACCAATCCCTTTAAAACAGATAACGTATCCCTTATGAAAAGAAATCTACTAACACTTGCTTTTGCGCTTGCCTTTTTGCCCTCGCTATTATTTGCACAAGACATTATCATTAAAAACGACAAGTCTGAAATTAAAGCCAAAGTGGTTGAAATAACCGTTGATTTTATTAAATATAATGACTGGGACAACCTGACCGGCCCCATCTACAATATTGCTAAAAAAGATGTGTTTATGATAACCTACCAGAACGGCAAGAGAGAGTTTATTACTGCTGAAACCTCTGCTACACCTACCAAAGCCAGGGCAACCACCCAAACAAGGAAAGAAGCCCCGACAGACGTGCAGGAAATTGATTTAACAGGCGGAACCCCGGCAGAGGGCTCACCGTTTGAGTACACTCCACGAGACAAGACCCAACCCAAAAGCCCTACCAACTATGCCGACAGGGTATCTTACACAGGTGTTGCGCTGAACTCAATCGGCAAGGCAACTATTCCTACCATTCAGGCTTTGAACGACTGGTTTCTGGCCAATAATATAGCCTTGTCTTATGGGGTGGCTATTGGTTATAACAGCATCAAGGAGTCGGGTATTGAATTGAAAACTTCTGCTTTTACGGGTATTCTGGGTGGAGCGTATTACCTGAACGAGGCCCTGAAAATTGATAAACGGAAGGCGGCGGCCTATGTAGGCGTGGCGTTATATTACGCTTATGCTTCAACTACGTCTAACTACAAAGAGTTTGAGGTTTCGGGTGGTAATTTAGGTGTGCTTGCACGCGCCGGTGGTAAATACAACTTTGCCAAGCGTTTGGGTGGTTTTGCCGAAATACAAGTCAGCAAAGGCGACCCGGCTATTATAGCTGGTTTATCAATCAGTATCAACAAATAAAATAGCTATGATACCATCTTTACTCAGGTCGGTTCTTACAGTAATGGTTGTGTGCCTGGCTTTTGCCGGATGCACCACCAAAAAAGAGGTGGAACCCGAAACCAAAGGCGAATTTGTTTTTAACAACATCAAGTATTCGGGCGCGTGCCAGGGCATAGCTTCCAAAACCTGTAAGGGTGGTTTTGATGTGGCCATAATGTCAACAGCCAATATTGTTATTTACAATATGCCTACTGCCGCAACCGGTACATTTAACATAGCCAACGGATGGGCCACCAACCCGGGTTGCAATACCTATGTGCTGGTGCTGAAAGAAAACGGAAACCAGATTGCCAGCATTAACGGTACGCTGACCAAAACCGGAGAAAACTCATTTATTTTACTGGTTAACGTAACCGAGTTTGCAACCGCTTCATCGGCTGCTACTATATCTGGCAGCGGTACGTATACTATTCTGAAATAATACCTTTCGTGAAGCGCTGTTTTCAGAAACAATAAACGGGCCAACCACTTGTTATGCAACCATATAAAACGGTTACCTATGGCCGTTTTATATGGTTGAGCCATTGGCAGGCCCATTGCTATGACCCCCTTTTACAGGATCTTTCCACACCCAACACAGGCTTTATTTTGTTTTTGCCTGTTTCTAAAATGAGGTTCCCGGCTATGCTGTGCAGAAAGCCCGGCGAAATCTACCTGAGCAACCACTTTTGCCACCTACCGTTACATCTGCTGAAAATTGACAATGAACGATTATAAACTGAACCTTTACCTTATATCCCTTTTCAAAAAACATGAAAAAAAGTGGCTTTTTATTCCTTTTCGTGCTAGGCTTTTGTTTTGAGCTATTGGCTCAGGGTACTGTTTATAGTAATAAAGGAGTTACTGTAACGTGGACTATCACACCAAAAGGTGACCATTATTTTAAGGATTGCGACACCTGGTTTGATAACTATGAGATTAAATTAACTGCTACCAACGCCAATGATAAGCCCATAAAGTTTGTTGGGTTTCCTGACGTGTACTTTCAAAATGACTGGTGTACCTACACCCCCGGCGGCTATGTACCCCAAACCACAAATAAAAATGTGTGGAACAGTATCTGGAGTGCTGGGGGAGGCATGGTTCGTGGTAATGGTATTCAATCATTCGACGTTCCGGCCAGAGGCGAAAGCTATATTTACACTTCAATATCTGTAAAAAAAGGCACCAGACCTAAAGTGATTTCTTACAAAATTGACGGATTTGAATTTGTAGAAGGAGATGCACCGCAACAACCAACCCCAACTACTACTACCACCAGGGTATCGCCGCAGTGGTCAGACTGGAAGGGGTTCAGCAGTTGTGCCACCGGGCTGGAGTACCGCACCCTGAAAGACCAGGGTTATGCACTGAACTATCAGGTGCATTTGTATTTTCAGGTGAGGTCTTCTTATAACAGCCCTGTACGGTTTGAGTTTAACCTGCTTGATAAAAACGGAAAAGTGCATTTTGGTAACACGCACGACATAGCGGCAGGCGGTACGGTAGAGTTTAATCATAAGATGGATGCCGACAAGATTAAATCGATACAGGTAAAAAATGCGGTGTATATTAATAACGGGCGGTCGGTTTGTGATGCCAGCGCCAACCAGCAAAGTGGCGGCGGTCAGAGCGGCTCTGTCCAGAGCGGCTCCGGCCAGAGTGGTAGTGCCTTAACCAGAGAACAGCAGGAGCAGATGAAAGCCGCCGATGCCCATAATAACTACATTAATGCCAAGATGCGCGAAACAGAAGCAGAAGAAAAGCGGCAACTACAACAGCAGGAGGCATTACGGAAGCAGCAGGAGGAAGAAAAAAAACGCTATGAGGCCGAGCAGGAGCGCATCAGAAAAGAAAAAGAAGCCAGGTATGCCCGTTACAGTGCGGCTATTCAGAATGGTGATAATGCCCTGAAAAGCGGTAATTATGAAAGCGCCATGACTTATTATAACCAGGCCAAAAGTCTGGCACAAGACCCCGACCAGGCCCGCATAGCCAACGAACGCTATACACAGGCTTTTGAAGCCAAAAAAACTGCCGAACGCAAAGTGCGGGTAGAAAAACAGCAGAAAGTAGATAAAGAAGAAAACGCGCAGTTTGCAGGTATGGCAGCCGGAACGGTAGGTTTAATGTCTGCGATGAAAGACCGCTATATTGAGCGGTTTTTTGCTGCCAAAGTGCAACTGGGGCTGGGCATTGAAGACCTGCCCATGTACACCAACAATACCAGCGCGTATGCGGTAAACAAAACTTATATACAGAAGTTTGCCATGCCTACTTTTCATGTAGGGCTTAAGGCCACGCTGTTTAACAACAAGGGGGTGTCGTGGCATATTAATCCGCTGTTTAATCTGGCTTTTCCGGCTTTGTCGCCCGGTAAAAGTGGCGCTTACAGCGACTACGGCGGCACGAGTTCGCTAATGATGGGCCTGAAACATGATAGCAAATGGAAGCTGTTTGCCGAAGGTGGCTGGCTGCACAAAGACGGCTCGTTTACGTATGATGCCGACGCCGCCAACGGGGGTACTACTGCCACCGACGATGTACGCAAAGGCACCCTGAAGTACGATGTGCTGAAATATGGCGGGGGCATAGCTTTTTACTCATTGCTTGACGATGTCGAGACCATCATCAGGCCTGCGGTGTATTTTGAGCGGCCGTCGTTCTTTGCAGCAGACAAAAAACCGGTAATGAGTTTCAACCTGTTTATGAATATTTATAGCGCTTTTATTATTGACATCAGTTACTCGCCGGATTATTTCATTGGCGGGCAGGTGAATTTTCCGGGTACGGTAACACCAGAAAAAACCAGCTATTTCAGTGTAAAGTTAATCAGGCAGGGCCGGTTATATTAAGCGCAGGCAGATAAGTAAAAATTGCGAGATTTTGCGAGAATCTCGCAATTTTTAGTTTTTGAGGGTGTGGTGCCGTTATTGTGAAACATTGTGAACACCTAGTGTACATAGTGGCTTACAACGCTATCAGACTGGATGCGTCGTACCGACGTACCGGCCACAAGTAGAACTTGAACCAACTTGATACGTACTTGAACAAGGCCAAAACAATGGGTTTTTCTTTATTTGTGAAAATTAAAACCCGAACAAATCAATTATGAAAAAACTAGTTTTGTTGCTGTTGGGCCTGTGTACAATGGCAGTTGCCCAAAAGAAAAAAAATGTTAGTCAGCCTGCGGCTCCTGCGGTGCCAGACTATCACATCGGCATGAGTGCCGATAAATGGCAGTTTAAAGAAGGTAAAGTAACGTTTATTGAAAAGAACGGTACCCCGGCCATGCGTATTGTGCAGGGTAACCAGGGGGCGGTGTTACTGAAGGAGGCGGTTTTTACAAACGGCACCATTGAGTTTGATTTCGAACCCGAAGCACCTATGTCGCTGGGGTCGTCGCCGACGGTTTATTTTCATGGCGATGCGCAGAGCAAAGATGTAGAGATTCTGTACATCAGGGCAAGGCCGAAAACACCCACGGCCAACGATGGCGTGCAGTATTGCCCCATACTGAAGGGCGTAAATATGTGGGATATGTACCCCGATTATCAGGCACCGGCCATGTTTGAGGCAGGCAAGGCCAATCACCTGAAAATGGTGGTTTCTGGTAAGCAGATGAAGGTGTATGTGAATGACATGAACCGCCCGACGCTTTATATACCCAAACTGGAAGGCAATGCAACCACCGGTATGCTCGCGCTTGATGGCGGCATGACGGTATGGAACATGCAGGTAAAGCCCGATATAACCGAGAACCTGCCACCAATGGAAGGCCACGACCTGACCGACCACGACGCGCAGTACATCAGAAACTGGGCTATGACCACCCCACTTGAACTGCCTGCCAAACAAGAGGTTACGAACATGGATATACCCAGGCCGGAGGTTTTTAAAGAGACTATTCTGGCCGAAAGACAGGGTTTGCTTAATATTACGCGGAAGTACGGTAATAGTGAGAACCGGAGGGTGGTATGGCTGAGAGCTATCATTAAAACAGCCGAGGCGCAGAAGAATATGCTGCAGTTGGGTTTCAGCGATGAGGTGTGGGTGTTTCTGAACGGGTCTTTGGCTTATGTAGACAAAAATCTGTTTTTGCAGCCATCAATGCGGAAATACCCGGCAGGCAGGATATCGGTACAAAATGCACGTGTTGACCTGAACCTGAAAGCCGGAGAAAACGAACTGCTGATAGCGGTGGCCAACGATTTTTACGGCTGGGGAATTATAGCCCGGCTGGAGAACATGGAAGGAGTGGAGTTTAGTAAGTAATCAGGCATGGTTTGATGATGGTGAACCTTTAACGAAAATTGTGAAACATAGTGTGGCCATCGTGTACTTAGTGGCAAGGCTTAATATACCACACACCAAAAATGGTTTAATTCCTCATCTAACGATGGGGTATTAAACCATTTTCTTTGTAGAATGCGGCGAACTGGAAGTTGGCGCCACACAGAATTTTATCAGGCATGAAACCGGAGTGTGAAGGTGGTGCCAATGCCTTCGGCGCTTGCTACGCTGATGGTACCCTGCAGGCTTTCCATCTGCGACTTGATCAGGTACAGCCCCAGACCTTTGCTATTGGGGCGGTCATGAAAACGCTGGTACAAGCCAAATATTTTGGCTTTGTGCCGTTCTACGTCAAAGCCAATGCCGTTGTCGGCAAAGGTCAGCACAATGCCGTCGTCGGTTTTGCGGGTGGCTACCTCAATTTTCAGGGGGCGGTCATACGACCTGTACTTGATGGCATTGGTGAGCAGGTTCATGAAGATGCTCTCCAGATAGGTCTCGTTGAAAATAACCGTTGGCGCATTTTGAAACTTTAGTTCTATGTGGGCATCGGCCTCTTCTACCTGCGGGGCCAGTTGGCTGGCTACCTGCCTGAAAATACGCTCAAAGCCGATTTCCTTCTGCTCAATATCTGAGGTGTCGCGGATTACCAGTATTTTCACCAGGTCGTTTACGGTATTATTCAACTGTATGGTTGAGGTCTTGAAACCATCCAGAATAGTGCTGAGGGTGGGGTCTTCGATAGGTATATCTGTAAGCAGGTCTAGGAAACCCATCAGATTAGACAAGGGCGCTTTCAGGTTATGCGACGTAATGTAAGAGAAATTCCGGAGGTCGTTGTTGTTCTGGTTCAGGGTTTTAATGAGCTGCTCGCGCTCAATTTCCTGATTCTTGCGGTCGGTTATGTCGCGGTAGTTAACCACAACGGCACCCACGGCCGGTTCGTTCAGCAGATTCTGAAAGCTGGCCTCCAGCCATCTGAAAGTGCCGCTTTTGGTCAGGCTGCGGTATTCAGATCTTTTGGTAAGCGAGGGGTCTTTAAGAATACCCAAAAAAGCCTGCGACACCACCTCGATATCTTCGGGGTGTATCAGGGTGGCCAGGTTGATGCCCAGTATTTCGTGTTCTTCAAACTCGGTGATGCGCTTGCCGGCCGGGCTGATTTCTAACATAATGCCATCGGCTGAAAGCAGGCTCAATCCGTCGCTACTGTTTTGCAGCAGGCTTCTGAAACGTTTTTCGCTGTTCCGTATCAGAATTTCAGACTTCTTTCTGTCTGAGATGTCGCGGGCTATTTTTGAGGCGCCGGTAATATTGCCGTTGATGTCTTTAATGGGCGAAACGGTAAGTGAAATTTCGAGCAGCTCGCCGGATTTATTTTTTCTGAGGGTTTCGTAGTGTTTTACCGGGAAACCGTTTCTGATGCGGTCGAGAATTTCGGTTTCTTCATGCAGGCGGTCGTCTGGTATAATAATGGTGGTAAGCTGCCCGATGGCCTCTTCGGCGGTAAAACCAAACATTTTTTCGGCGCTGGGGTTCCAGGTCAGTATGGTTTTGTTGAGGTCCATACTGAGGATAGAGTCTTCTGACGAATTAACGATTGACACAAAAAGCGCCTGTTGTTCTTTAAACCGGTACTGCTCGGTAATGTCTTTAAAATTGGCCACTACTACATTTACCTCGGGTTTATGCAGCATATTGGTAAAAGTGCCTTCAATAATACTATAGCCGCCGACTGCCGCTTGTTTGCGCAGGATTACATCAATGGGTTGCTCGGGGTTGGCAAGGGCTTTGTCCAGGGTATCCTGGGCTGTCTGGCGGTCGTCCGGGTGCAGGTATTCTCGTATAAGTTCAATGTTGTCATGTTTTTTCAGAAACCCAAAGGCTTTCTGAAAAGACGGGCTCATAAATTCAATTTTGCCTTCGGCGTCAAAGAGCAGCAGCAGGTCATGGCTGTTTTCAAAAACCGACCTGAACAGCGCTTCGCGTTTAGATATTTCTTCCTCAGCTTTTTTGCGGTCGGTTATTTCGCGGGCGGTCATGCAACTGCCTACAATTACTCCGTTTGCATAAACGGGGCTCAGCGAGTATTCAAACCAGAGGTTATCGCCGTTGGGGCGTTCAAAGCATCGGTCATATTTAATGGTTTTGCCTTCCAGAGAGCGGCTAATGGCGGCTTTGGCCAGATCGCAGCGGGTATTTATGGCCAGGTCAAGCAGGTCTACCCCAATTACTAATTCTTTGTCGCCGTTTAATTGTGCCACCCTGATGGCGTTATGGTTAAAGGCCTTTACAATGCGTTGGGTATCCATCAGCAGAAAGGCCTCTGTTGTGTTTTCAAAGATGGTTTTCAGGTCTCTTTCCGAATTGCTCAGGCGTTCTTCGGCTTCCAGGCGTGTGGTAATATCCTGAAAATTGGCTACCAGCGCCTGCACGTTCTGGTCGTGCAGCAGGTTGGTAACGTAGCCTTCAACCCAAATATAGCTGCCGTCTTTACATTTCAGGCGGTTGGTACGGCTTGCGGTGCTGCCCGGGTTGGCTATCAGCCCGGCAATCAGGCCGGGGCTTTCGGCGGCCTGCTCAGGGTGCATAAACTCCTGATTGAAATGACCTATTACTTCTTCTGACACAAAACCGGTGTGTTTCTCAAAGGCCGGGCTTACGTAGGTAATCAGGCCGTCTGGTTGCACCAGTATAATGATGTCTTCGCCGGTTTCAACCAGCGCTTTAAACCTGCCTTCAGTTCGTGCCAGTTTTTCTTCTGTTTGTTTCCTGATGCTGATGTCTCTGTAATTGGCAACAATGGCACCCACGTTGGCATCGTGCAGCATATTGGCCATCATGCCTTTCAGCCAAATATAATGCCCATTTTTATGTAAAAGCCTATACTGAACCGGTTTAGCAATACCAGGGTTTTGTATAATAAATCTAAAGGTATCTGTTACCTGGGGTACGTCATCCGGGTAAATGGTGGCAGCTGCCAGCCCGGGGTCATTATTGATGTCATCGGGGGTGTAGCCGGTTACCCGTTCTAAAGCTGGGCTTGCGTAAATTACCTTGCCGTTTTCGGTGGTAAGCATCACAATCTCTCCGGCGTTTTCAACCAGGGCTCTGAAACGGCGTTCACTTTGTTCCAATAGTTTTTCGGCATTTTTACGGGCCGAAATATCGCTTACAAAAGTACTGGTTTTGGTGAGGCCGTACAGGTCTGTATAAACCACAGAAGAGAACTCAAGCGGAAACTCCTCGCCGTTTTTTCTTATACCAATTGTTACGCCTTTCAGTTTGCCACCGTGCATGTCGGCGTCTTTAAATTGAGAGGCATGTTCTTCAAACTCAAGTAGCAGGTCGTTGCGGTGCATCCTTTTAAGTTCGTCATAGGTATAGCCGAAGATGTCTGAAGCAGCCGGATTAGCATCCATAATTTTACCTTCGAGGGTACAGAGAAAGAAGGCATCGGGCGAGTTGTCTATCATGTGCTGATAGATTACTTCGTTCTGGTGTTTGTCTAGTTCGGCTTTTTTTAAACGGCTGAGGTTGAGTGAGGTAACGTATGCACCAATTATCTGATGCTGGTCATTATAGATAGGTTTGTAACGTGTATTAAAGCTGATAAATTTGTTTTTGAACGAGGGCAGGTTCAATTCTACATCTAATTGTTCGCCATTAAATACGCGGTTGTAATATTTTCTGATGGTTTCGGTGCGGCCTTCTAATACGTAGTTCAGGATATTTTCGCCGGTTTTGACTTCAAGACCCATAAAATCAAAACACAAATCTTTGAAACCCTTGTTATATTTAACTATTTTCAGCTGTCTGTCAACAATGAGGTAGTTTTCATCGATATAATTTTCAAGCAGATTTCTATAATCCAGATTATCTATGGTATTAACCGGGATTTCTCCGGAAGAGGGGTTGTTTTTCCCCGGAAAGCTGCTTTCAGATGTAGAAGTTTTGTTGTTCATGTAAATCAGTTGTTGAATCTACGAATTGCACCCGCATGCTTCATCGTATCCGCAAAAAGGTCACAGATTGGTACAGTTGGTACCGACTTGATGATTTTAGCACAGCTAATGGTCTGGTTAAAGAGGTGGATAAACTAACCGGCAGCAAGGCTGGTCAGAGGTTAAGATTAGATAATGAAGCCATAGTTAGTGGCTTGGTTACGTAATCAATTATCATGGGGTATTTACGTGCTCTGTCTCTTTCTGCCTGATCGGTTGATGAAGACAGAATAACAACCCTTGTATTCGGAAAAATGTGGTAATAGCGGTTCGAAAACTCGTCCAGAAAATCCCAGCCATTCATAATGGGCATATTCAGGTCCAGAAAAATCAGCTCGGGTGCCTGATCTGCTGTGTTATGGTGCAGCAAATCATGATAGAACTCTAACGCCTCTTTGCCGTTCATGCGGGTGGATATTTCCTGTGCAAAAAACGTCTTCTCTACTACCAGCTTTATCAGTGTCAATGTTATTTTATCATCATCTACACATAGCAGCCTTTTGATCTTCATTCTTTAATTATTAGGTTTGGCAAATTTACTAACAACCTGGGCGCCAGCCTGAGGCAGGCTTTTACCCTTATAAATTTTCAATCAATAGCTTTTGTTGCATGGTCTCTGTCAAAGAAAGGCTGCAAAAGTATAAACAAAAGCAAAGATTGTGCCTTTTTTTCACAAACCACGTATAAAAGTTTACAAGCTGACGTATTTCAGGCTATTCCCGCCTGAATATCAGCTAATGTATGGCCACGCCCGCGTATGGGCACAGCATTTCATAAAAAGTTTTATGGCTTAATGAATAATTGTATCAGTCTACAGGCTATTCAATAAAACAAACGGGTATTGAATTATTGATTTCTTTGATAATGAAGCTTCTTTAGTATCAATCGCAAAAACCGGCCAAGGCAGCCGTTTGTATTATTTGCATCATAGGCCTCGGACTGATGCCGGTAAAATTGTTTAGTTTTCGTCTTTTATTATGGTCTTAATTTTTAGTCTTTTATGCTTTTTACGCTGGCAAAAGTTTTGTAAAAAAGGCTTTATTACTTGTTTTCTTTGAACAGAAACACAAATAAGCGTTTAAAATTAGAGCTATACCAATTAGTTATCAAATTTTAGGGGTTAATCTTATCAGGCGGGTACATACTACAACCCCGCCGATACGTGGCAACCCCATTTATGATTTTCAGGTATGATACACCGAAATTTGCACGGTGTTGTTTTGTGCCGGTAATAATACCGACGACCTGAACCTGATTTTTTCAGCCTCAAGGTAGGCGCTAAGTTTTTTCAGGCGCTCGGCGTTGTGGCCTGGGTTTTCAATAGAAATAGTTATGGTGGTTTCCTGCTCAATGATTCTGGCAGGAACGATGTCGCTGCTCTCAATGGCTTTCAAAACTTTTTTCCTGAATTCTTCAAAGTTTTTCATACGGTACAAAAGGAATTAAACCCGGTTTTAAGCTTATCTTGCCAACTGACATACTTGCGTATACAGACAACTGTTTAATTATGTGGCTTTAAATGTGCCGTAAACTTAAACAAAATTAATAGTTTATTATGGGAAAAAATAGAAACTAACTTTTTTTTATTGGGGATTTGTAACCGCTGGCTCAGAATGGGCTTGCCGGATGGTACCGTTGAATTTATTTTTACGGAATTATTTTCAGCTTTTTGGCATTATGCAATTGAATGCCGTATTTTTGTTGCCGAAAAACGTTGGCTACCGGAGTAATAAGCCGGATTGACGCCAGATTTAACCTATGAATAAAACGATTGATAACCTCAGGGCCGAACTGGTGGTGGTGCTTGAGAAATACGACCTGCTATATGAAGACATTACTGTTAATGCCGGCAGGGAAGAGGTTGCCATTACGTTTATCCGTAAGTTTAATACGCGTCTGCTTCAACATTTTTTCAGATACCTGAACGAAGAAAACATCAATTACAGCAGCTATTTCTGCACCAGAGCAAAACGCATAAAGGTGCTTGTAAATATGCCCTGAGCCATGTACTACCCGGGTAGGGGCAGGCGTATGCCGCCCCGATTGACAAAAATACTTTAACCTAACTGCTATGTGCGGCCTAAACAAAACGGCCGCACATATTAACTGCCCATGGACTACTTCTTAAGTGTTGTTGAAGACAGAATAGCCGCGCTTTCTTTTAAGCAACAGGTTTTATACATGGCTCTTAATTGTGAAAAACTATTGCCCAACTACATTGAGTTTTACAGGCGAACCAACCGCGGAGACCTGGAGGTGTTTGAAGAGGCTATGGTTATTCTTTACCAGTATCTGCAGGATATGCCGCTTGGTGAAAACGAGCTGGAAAATACCTACAACCGGATAGTGGAAGCCATACCCGAGCCTGCTCATTTTAAAACAGCCCTCACGCCGTATGCCGTAGACACCGCCACAGCCTTTGCCGATGCCATTGAGTATCTGCTGAGCGAAGATATAGGCTATGTGGCCGGGTCTTCTTACCGCGCACTGCAAACGGTTACCAGGTTTACCAGCTTTTTGATACAGAAAAATGCGGATGATGAACAAGAAAGCGCCGTTGGGTTTACCCGCAGGGAAATTGAACGCCAGACCATATTACTGACCCACCTGAAGGAGGCCGAAATTACCCTGCCGTTTATTGCTTTTATGCGCGAAATGAACAAGGCAGACGGGCCGATTATTGACTGGGGATTGTTGGGTATGTAAGGCTTTTTTTACCTGGCTTATGTAGCTGCTGAGCAGCGTTTCAGGCCGCTGGCAGGGCTTACTTTTGTGCAAAATATTTTTTCGGTAATTATGCTTATATTATAAGTATAAATGTTATATTTGTAATAGATAATTATAACACACAACCGGACATGCCAATACATGAGCCGGGCACTGAATCCACAGGAATAACTTATACAATTGACGGGCTGGAGTTTCTCTCAGACTACGGCGTGTATGTAACTGCCTCTAAAGGTATGCAGGATATGCCGCCCCTGAAAGAACCACAGATAGTTGATTGGCCCGACTCGCACGGAACTGTTGTTGATTTAGCTGCCCCCCGATACACCAATCGCATAATTGAACTGGAGTGCTTTATGAAAGCATCCGGCAAACTTGATTTTTTCAGAAAAATCAACACTTTTCTCAATGCCTTTCAGAAGCCCGGTTTGCGCAGGTTAGACATCCGCATTACCGACAAGCCGCTGATTTACATGGTTTATATTGCCGACGGCGTGAATATAGACAAGCGCTGGTACCAGCACGAAATGTTTGGCACTTTTACGCTGAAACTCGTTGAGCCGTCGCCGGTAAAGCGATTGTATGTACGTACAGGTATTACCGTTAGTATGACAATTACTACCCAAAACCCCATTGACATCTATTGGGGAGACGACAAAAAAACACTGAATGTTTTTGGCAACGAGGTATATGTAACGCATGATTATGCTGGAGACCCCGGCCCGCATTTTATACTGCTATGCGGTGTGATTGAAGAAATTAAGCCCATTATAACCAATGCCGAAGAAGTATGGAACAAATACTGATATATCACCCCAACGGAACATCAGAGCCCATCAACGACCACGGCTCGGTGAGTGTGATAAAAAAGGCCGAACACAAGAAAGTACTGCTGGGGGAAGACATCATTACCATGACGGTAGAAAGCGCCACGGTGCGCAATTTCGGCATCGGCGATTACATTAAACCAGCGGGGATGTCGAAATACCGCATCAATCAGTTGCCAACGGTGGCCAGAAACGCCAACCGGAAATATCAGTACGATATCAACTTTGAAGGCCCCCAGTATGACCTGATGCGGGTGATGTACCGGAACACCGACGAAGCCATGGTGAACAGCGCCGCCGATTTTTTTCTGATGGGTAATCTGGAGGCTTTTCTGAACGTGATTATCAAAAACCTGAACCGGGTTTTTGACGAAGGCAAATGGGCCCTGGGAGATTTTCCAGCAGATACCGAAACCCGGAATCTGTCTTTTGCCGGCGAAAACTGCCTGACGGTGCTGCAAAGGCTGTGCGACGAGTACAAGCAGCAGTTTGTGTTTGCAGAAACAGACACCCATACCGTGCTGCACGTGCGCACCCTGGGCACGGCGCTCAACTACAATTTTAAATACGGGCAGGGCAAAGGCCTTTATAAGCTGACCCGCGAAAATGTAGATGCCAAAAACATGATAAATACCTTGTGGGCGTATGGCAGCTCTAAGAATATCCCCAGCAATTATAAGGGGTATTCGCCGCGCCTGCGCCTGGGCGATGAGGAAGACGAACCCGCAATGGAGGCCAATTCAATTGCGGCTTTCGGGAAGTTTGAAGGCAGCGTAATTTTTGAAGAGATTTATCCGCATCGCACCGGCTCGGTAACAGGTATTAATGAAACCAACGTGTATATGTTCAGCGATGATACGATGGATTTTGACCTGAACGCCAAAGACGACAAAGGTAACTGGCTGTATGTAACCGGTAGTGTGAAGCCGAAAGTGATTTTTCAGACCGGCGATCTGGCCGGGTATCAGTTTGATGTAATCAAGTATAACAGTAAGCTATTTACGATAAGCAAATATACCGACGAACGCGGAATGGAGTTTCCGACACCGTTGCCTGAACCTGAAAACCCCGATGGCGGCCCCGGTGGCAGCCCGGGCGACGGTGAGGGCAACGACCCCGGTGACGGGTCTGGTGGTGGTGGTGGCAGCACAACCTGGCGGGTAAATGCTACCGCAGCAGCGGACGAGAGCGGCACACCGGCGTTCAGGATAAAATCGGGCGATAAGTATATTCTGGTTGACATTACCATGCCGGAGTCTTACATTTTGGTTGCTGAAAACAAACTGGCCGACAAAGTAAGAGAATACCTGGATATGTACTCTTACCCGACGTTGAAGTACTCGCTGGAGCTGGACGAGGTTTATCTGAAAAGCCTGAGCCCAACGCCCAATATTTTTGAAGTGGGCGACACCGTCAATATTGAAGATGAGGTGCTGTCGGTCAATAATCGCATCAAAATCGGAGAATATACCCGCGACCTCCTGCGCCCTTACAAGTATCAGCTGGTGATTCAGGACGTGCAGAATACCAGCATTATCAAGCGAATTATAATCGCCGAGCGGAAAATAAAGAATACAGAGACAAAGACAGAAACCGGCAGCGGCGACCCGTATAATCCGACAAACGGTGGTGGCGGAGGTAAAGTAAAGCCTGCCGATGTGCAAAAAGAACTGAACGAGAGAGGGCAGGTAAACATAGGCGGGTCTTCTGAGTATGTAGACCTGGGCAATAATACCACGAAAATTAAAAACAGAGGGGAAGTTTACTTTCTCAATAACAATAAACTGTCGGCCCATCTCGATGTGTCGGGCATTAAGGCCAACAGAACCGTAAAAGTACCCGACAAAAACATTACCATTAACGACTGGCAAGACCTCATTAACGTACCTACTGCCCTGAATGCCCTCATAACAGAAGATGAAGTGCTGGTGCTGGGCAAAAACAATGCCCGCATTGAGCTGGGCGGCAATGCGTCTGAGATCAGAGTCAATGGCCTGCTTGATTTTGGCGGCGGAAGTTTTTTCAGAAATTACCTGCCCGGCGAAAGCGATATTGACGGGCTGGTGCTGAAAACAAAGTCATTGCTGATGCCCGACGGCCCGCTGATTGCCAAAGCAATAAATGTGTGGGATAAATTCAGGATTGATATAGAACCCGACAACAGCCGCACGAATCTGGCAGCCGGCAACCGGCTGTCGCTGCAAGGCGAGGGGGTTGACGTGCGGTCGACGGATGAAGAAAAAGACATCAGCTTTTATCTGGGCGACACCAGAAGTGTAATACTGAATGCCGACGGGCTGGGTATTGGTGTAGAAGCTCCCGAATATACCCTTGATGTGGCCGGTGATATTAACACAAGCACCTATTACAACATCAACGGGGTGCGCGTAGGCGAATGGGGGCAGTTTCAGGAACATACGCAGTATGCCTCTTTGGCCGATATTGACAACTGGGGTGTAACTTTTACCAGCGGCATGGCTGACGATATGCCCGGCGCAGCTGCCCAGTGGCACGTATTTAAGTTGGGTATAGGCGAGGAATATCCCGAACAGGCCACATATCTGGCCTTTGGCCGCCCTTTTGATGGTCAGTTTGATGGTCGTCTGTATCTGCGCGGCAGGTATGGCGAGGCCGATTCCGGCTGGTTGAGCTTTGGCGCCGACTGGGGCCAATGGCAGGGGCATGAGCAGTATGCCTTGCTGGAAGAGATTGATAACTGGGGGGCTGCATTTCTGAACGGCACGGATACAGATATGCCCTACGAGGCCACCCAATGGCATGTATTGAAGCTCGGAATCGGTAAAGAATACCCCGACCAGGCAACCTACCTGGCCTTTGGCAGGCCATTTGCCGACCACTTTGACGGCAAACTGTATGTGCGCGGCTTATATGGCGGCACCGATTCGGGCTGGATAGGCATTGGCGGCGACGTAAAAGAATATGTGTTTGACAGAGGCGAATATGAAGCCCGGTATAAAGGCCTGCTGATAGAGGAGATAGACGGTGACGAAGGCGTTTTTATTGGCAAAGATGTGGTAAACGGGGGAATTGTGCTGGAAATGAACGTGGTGTCGATAGATTCTCCCGCTGTTACCACTTACCAGAACTGGATAAACCCCGCAGACGGCAGGCTGTATTATATAGACCCTGCTTACCCCAACACACGCTACAAATATGTGCTGGAAGGCGAAGACGCCGAAGGCGGGGTATATACAGGCGCATTGCCCATTTCGGTGTCTGGCAACGTGATATCCATCTCCATGGCAGGCAGCGGCACGTCGGGGGCTTTATCAGCCTACGACTGGAACAACTTCAACAGTAAGTTCAGCCTGCCGGCAGGTGGTACCAACGGGCAGGTGCTGATGAAAAGCGGCAGTACGGCCGTATGGGGTACGGTGGGTTCTGGCGGTAGTTATTCAGGCGCGGGGCCTATTAGTATCAGTGGGTCGGTTATATCAATCGCTACGGCCGGGGCAAGCCAGGCAGGTGCATTAAGCGCAGCAGACTGGCTTAGCTTTAACAATAAATTTACCCTGCCCGCCGGAGGCTCTGAAGGCCAGGTACTTACCAGAACCGGCAGCGGTACAGCCTGGGCAAGCGTGAGCGAAGGAGGGGTTTACACCGGGGCAGGGCCCATTGCTGTAAGCGGCGCTGAAATCTCTATTGCTATGGCTTCGGCCTCGCAGGCAGGCGCACTGAGCGCAGCAGACTGGGCGGCTTTTAACAACAAACTAAACAAACCCGCAGGCGGCAGCAACGGGCAGGTGCTGATGAAAGACGGCAGCAATGTGGTTTGGGGCGATGTAGCCGGTGGAGGCACCTATGCGGGTAATGCACCTATTTTTATCAGTGCCGGGTTTATTTCTATCTCAACTGCCAGCAGCACGGTTACGGGTGCTTTAAGCGCCGACGACTGGAATACCTTCAACAACAAAATGCCCATGCCTGATAACGAAGGTGTAAGCGGGCAGGTGCTTACCAAATATGGCAGCAGCACCAGATGGGAAAACGCCGGAGCAGCTTACACAGGCAACCTGCCTATAACGGTTTCGGGCAATTATATTTCTATTCAGCAGGCCACGGCGGCACAATCGGGCTACCTGACTTTTAGCGACTGGAATACCTTCAACAGCAAGTTCAGCCTGCCGACAGGTGGCAGCAACGGGCAGGTATTAATGAAAAGCGGTGGCTCGGTGGTATGGGGGTCGGTGAGTTTGGAGGGTGGTTACACGGGTACATCGCCCATATCAGTTAGTGGCGGCAGTATATCCATTCAGCAGGCATCTGGTTCGCAGCCGGGTTATCTGAGCGCCTCAGACTGGAATAGCTTTCATAGCAAGCTCGCCAGTCCGGTCATGAGCGGTTCTGATGGACAAATGCTGATGCTAAGTGGCGGTTTGCCCGTTTGGGCAGATGCGCCCGCTGGCGGCACCGGTTATGTGGGTAATTCGCCCATTTTTGTATCGGGTAATCATATTTCAATCGGCATGGCGGGTAGTACGTCGCCGGGCGCATTGAGCGCCGACGACTGGAATACCTTCAACAATAAAATGCCTATGCCCGAAACGGGTACAACCGGGCAGATACTGTACAAACTGGGCAGCGGAGTGCAGTGGGCCGATGCACCATTGTACACAGGTACATCGCCCATATCCGTTACAGGCTCAGTAATATCAGTGGCCACAGCCGGGGGTAGTCAGAAAGGTGTTTTGTCGGCCGAAGACTGGACAACCTTCAACAATAAATTCAGCCTGCCGTCAGGTGGCAGTAACGGGCAGGTACTAACCAAAAGCGGCAGCTCGGTGGTGTGGCAAGACAACAGCTACACGGCATCAGGCCCTTTGTCAATCAGCGGCAACAATATTCAGATTCAATACGCCAGCGCCGCCAATGCAGGGGCCCTGAGCGCATCTGACTGGACGACGTTCAATAACAAATTATCGCCCGGATTCACCACTACCGAGATAAGTACGTTCAGGAATCAGCTGAAACTGGACAAAGAAGAGGTAGGAGGCTACCCCGTTGGCTTGCAATTTAATAGGCTGTCGGGCGGCACAGCCACGCAACTGGGCGGCGTTTATCTGGACACCGACGGCAACGGAACCCTGTGCATGACGGCTTATAACAACGCTATGATAGCTATTGTAACCGAGCATGGCGACATGGAATTATCGGCCGGAGGCAAAGTCATCATTCAGGGCATTGAGTTAGACATGACCGGCTTTGCCGTAGGAAAAGTGCTGATGGCCACAGCCGCCGGCAAGGCAAGCTGGGTAACCCCTTCATAAGTAAAAAATTAAGCTACAAATATGACCAACAACGAAGCGCTGACCATAGCAGCAAACTATGACGTGATTCTGGAAATGACCGGAATTGATTTTGGATACTCACTTGAATTGCTGGAAGAAAGCAAAAAAGTAAAGCCGGTGCAGGATTCGCTCGAAAACGTTCAGAGCGTGCTAACAAAAAAGCTGAAGCCCCTGCACGAAAAGAAAAAAAACACAGATACAAATGCTGAAGAACAAGCGGCGCTTGATGCCGAAATAAAAGCAGAAACCGAAAAAGCCCATGCCGAATGGAACAGAATAACCGAGGCAGCATTTGCAGGGAGTTTCAGGCCGGTTGAATTAAGCAAAATACCGACCGACACCGAAAGGCTGGACAAACGCCTGAACAAAGACGGTGTAAGCATGGTAAGGGCAGCGCTGCTGCTGCTGTCAAGAAGAGGGTTGGTTAAAAATTAAGCACAAGTTTAAACAAAAAGGATATGGCAATAGGTGTTAGTCCGTTGGTAGATGCAGAGGGCGAAGTATTAGTAAAAAAAGAGGGAGCAGACCACTTTGCGAAGGTATTTAAGCGAAAAGTGGGCAACCAGATGCAATACCTCTGGTTTACGACCGACGCCACCGGAAAGCCGCTGAACAGAGGCGGGCAGGTAAAGGGTACGTCTCTGGAGGAGTCGCTCACGGAAGCAAAATTGAATATGCCGGTGGTGTACAGAGAAGTGCCTGTGCTGGAGAACCCCAACCTTAACTGGGAACAAACTGTATTGCCAGGCCTGATTTCAGGCTTAACGGATATTCCAAACATGAACTCGCTGGGTTTGTCAGTTTTTCCATCCGTTCCGGTGTCGCCATCAGGCAGTATCAGAGCCGAATTGTGGTGGGGTGATGCGCCGCTTTTCAGAGGAAATGCCGAGGGCATCAGAGCATTGGGGCTGGCTACCGCCTTTGACCATAACCGGGCGTTTGATACAACGGCCATACCGGTTTCAGAACGCTACACCTGGAACATTCCGCCTGAGCGTTATGCTTTTGATTCTGTTGAGCAAAATGAAATCAACGGAGCCGGAGAGTACAACATCAACATGTTTGGTGCTGGTGGTACGCGCCGAGACAAAAACAACCAGGTAATCAGGATTCCGCGTGTGCACTGGGATATTGAGCTGGGCAGCTGGTCTGAGGCCAAAGCAGCCGCTTTTTACAAGGGGTTTCATAATGCTGCTTTAGTCGATAATCCCGACTTTGTGAGTATCGTATATGGTAAACCGGCAATCAGGCAGTACAGGGCATTCTGGCGGCAAAGTAGCTTTTATTATGATGGCGATGCCGTGCCAGACAGGCAGAAGCTGTATCCTTTCATGAAGGCCGGAGTTAACTATCAGGAGCCGTCCGGCGCCATTGATGCGTACTTTCAGCATAAGAATATTTACTTTAATATTCTTTATTCTTATCCGTCGGCGCCATTACCGCTCAGCACAGCCATGTATAAGAAGTCGGGCGGAGCGATAGTGAACGACGGAAGCGGAGAGCGCGATTTTGTAGATCACGGTTTTGATGAAGTTCAGCGTGGCCTGAACATGCACTGGTCGCCGAATGAAGGCCACGAAAACGACCCTGTCAATGATGATCAGGGCCCTTACAAACACTGGATACATGAGGCATTTCTGGCAGTTTACGGCGGCTATGCCCATTATGCCAACGCGGTGTTTAACCTGAGAGCCTTTGCCGGAAGCAATGACATCAGCAATGTTATTAACGGACCTTACAAAACCTGCTGGATGCTGCGCACAACCAACGAAAGCAACAGTTGGACAAACGCTTACCGGCCGCTGGACCGATACACAACCAAGCTGTATGTGGTAATGGGATTTATGTTTACCGACAAGGTGCTTTGGTGGGCTGGGTGGACAGGCACGCTGGGCTTTACTGACGACGGAAGTGGTTTATACCCTTTAACAAACGAAGGAAACGCTTTTACGCAAGCGGGTATTGAGGGCTTGGATGCCTACACCAAAAACGTGCATCTGGGCGCTGAGCGGCAGTCGCTGGCGATTAGTTACGCCATCCGGATGAAAAACCGTGACTTCGGCCTTTACGGCAGTAATGACCAACTTTGTGTTTTTACAGACCCGATGCAAATACAGCCACGTGCAGAGCTAATCGGGCTGGGTCGTCTGAGAGCCAATATTCTGGATGTACTGCTGGCAGAGCCGCGGCTGGAAGTTGGCGAAACCCTGACTGTAACGATTGGTAACACGGTGAATGGCGTAACTTTTACCCGCGTGCTGAACGAAGGAGGCATAAAGGACCCATTGTGGGAGACTTTCACGTTTCCGGGGGCAGGAAATCTGACACCAGCTCAGGTATGGATACAGTACACTTCAATTAAGGGTGTAGCAGTAAAGAAGAACGGGTTGCACGGGGATGTTTGAATCGGTGCATAAGATTAATTAGTGTCCAGAAAATTTAAAGACGGTTTTTATGAGTAGCACAAAATTGGCATTAGGGTATGTAAGTACCGACGACACCCGTCCGGACGTAGGCGGGCTGTATAGAGTTATTGTGGTTGAAGAGGGTTTGAAATTGTTAGCGAGCCAGGAGGAAGACGACATTACTCTGAAGATACTTCCCCAGGAATTAGGGTCCGCGGCAGCACCCACCTTTAGTGGATTAACCATAACCGGAAACACGGTATCAGGGCTAAACAAAAGCCAGGTAGGGTTAAGTAACGTAGACAACACCTCAGACGCCGCAAAGCCCATAAGCGTAGCTCAACAGGCGGCATTGAGTGGTAAATTAAGTTCTGTAACCGTGAACACCTACGCTGAAATGCTTGCCCTTACAGTTGATGTTGATACTTTGGTGCGGGTGGCTATGGACGAATTAAACGGTATGGAAAACAGCATATTTATTGTTTATCCTGAAGGTAAAAGAATTTGGTTTATTGCAGTAGAAGTATAATTCTTTAAACATTTAAACTTAGATTATGACGGTAGGAATAAAGAGGATAAGGGAAATTTTAGGTATCCCTTACGCAAAGACAGGCGAATTAAAAGATTATTTAGGAATAACTGCTTGGGGAGATTCTTTAACTGCAGGGATTGGTGTGACTAATGTTACTACCTCGTTTCCTACCGAGTTGGCAAAATTGGTAGGCTTTAATGTTGTAAACCGTGGTGTTGGAGGACAAACAAGTACGCAAATCGCTATCAGGCAGGGAGGTTTAAAAACAAAAGTTACAGTTGCAGGTGGGGTAATTCCGGCCAGTGGTAGTGTAACAGTAACATTTCCATTAGGCCACGAACCTATAACTTCCATGGGACCTATATCATTATCGGTAGTTATTTCTGATGTTGTAGGAATAATTACACAATCAGGTGCTTCTTATTTATTTAACAGAATAACTCAAGGGTCTGAGGTAATTGCGAATGGAGCTGTGCCTCTTACAATAGTTACTGATACATTAAATAGCGGAGGCGTTATATTTTGGGTTGGAAGGAATAACTTTAAGGATACGGCTAAAGTAAAGGCAGACCTTGCCTCAATGGTAGCATTTTTAGGACATTCAAGGTATATGATTTTATCTGTTTTAAACTCCTCTAGTGAGGTTATTGGTAGTGTAGATTATAATACAATTATTGCTTTAAACAATGATCTGGCTGAACTTTATCCTTATAATTATGTAGATGTGAGATCTATTTTAGTTGCATCAAGAAACATGAGTAGTTTACAAGACAATATTGATTATACCAATGATGTTGTACCAACCTCACTTAGGTCTGATTCTATTCACTTAAATGACTCCGGATATGTTATAGTTGCGAGAACAATTTTTGCCAAGATTTACATTCTTCAAAGTGAGAACCAAAAAGTTTTGACTGTTGGTAACATTAATAACATTTTTAGTTCTCCTCCTGAGATTGGTAATGTTAATCGTAACAAAGCAAACTTCATTACCCTTGATGTAAATAATACCCTATCAACGAATGAAGCGGTTACAATAAGGGGCATAACGCGCGTTACAGGATATATTGCAATTAAACGTATTTTGGGCGATTGGGTTGTTAATCTGCTCGATACTGTTAATAGAGCAGCAATGCTTATTACTCCTTCAGAAGGTGCTGGGCCTGAGACACTTAGTATTGCAAGGGGTGTAAATGGTATTGTTTTTCAAGGACATAATAATACTACCAATGCAGGGCTCATTACTGCAAAAGACCTGTTTCTGAATCCATTTGGTGGTCAGGTCAGTATTGGGAATATTTCGCCTAAAACTTCGGCAATTTTGGATATTGCCAGCACGACAAAAGGTGTATTATTACCGCGTATGAACTCAGCACAGAGAGTTGCTATTAAAGGTGATAATGATACGGCACCTCCAACAGGATTGATTGTATTTGATACTTCTCTAGGAAAATTTTGTTTTTATAATGGTTCTTCTTGGGAATCTATCGAGTCGACAGCTATATAAAATTACTATCCCCCCATGCAACTAATAATAACCGCCGGGCATAACCGGAAAGACCCGGGTGCTGTGCATGCCGGGAGAAATGAAGCGGATGAAACAATCAGGCTCCGCAATGCTGTCACTCAATCGTTGAGGGAAAAGGACGCGCAGGTCTGGAATGATAACGACGCCTGGGATTTAAGTCAGACCATTACTGAAATCAGGAAAATCTCTCAACCTGGCGATATCATCTGCGATTTCCATTTTAATGCCGGTGGCCCCAAAGCCACCGGATGTGAGGTCTTCGTGGCCGATGACGCCAATGCTGCCGAGCTTGCGCTGGCTAAATCATTGGTTGATACCATCGCCTCAACGCTCATTATCAGAAACAGGGGCGTAAAACGCGAGCGCGACAGCCAGCATAAAAAGCTCGGCATGATGAGGCCTCTGGGTTTAAATGTACTGGTTGAGGTCTGCTTTATATCAAACAAATATGATATGCAGCAGTATGATACGTTCTTTAATCTTCTGGTTGAGGAGATGACAAACGTACTGGCCAGCAAGTTTTAGATTACCAATTAATTTCCACACAACAATGAAAACAATGATGCTTAATTTCAAACAGCAAATCATAGACCATCCTTACATGGTGTCATTTTTTGCTTTACTGTCTACGCTGCTCAAATTTGTGGTGCAGTCGTGGCAGGTTGACGGAGTGCTGTTTATCTTCCTTTTTTTTATGATTTCAATTGATACGTATATTGGTGTACGGTTGGCTAAAAAAACCGGTACTTACGACTATAAATTGTTGAAAGAAAAAGGTGTTAAAAAGGTGCTGGGTTATGTTATTTTTCTGATGGCCCTCTGGACCTTCACGATGATGCTCTTCCTCATGAACATCAAAGACGGTGCGCCTTTTGTTGACAGCTATTACCTCAATATCCCGATGATGACCTCCATGCTGTTTTTTGCAGGTATCGAATTTCTGTCGATTAAAGATAATCTGAGCCGGATTTTCGGCATCAGAATGCCAACCGCCGTGATAGACAAAGTTGAGACTTTCATCAGCTCGGGCGGAGATGCAGACCAGATTCCTAACCCATCCAACCAAGCCAGACAATGAACCGTATCAGACAAATCATATTGGGGGTATCCGTTCTGGCAACCATCGGAGGCACCATCTGGGCGCAGGGAGCATTCAGAAAACTGAAAGATTACAAGGTGGTTACCAAAGAAAACAAAACGTTGGTGGCCGATAAAAAGGCACTGCAGGACTCCCTGCGGATTCATAAAGAATGGCTGGCCAAAAGCCTGATAGACACCCGCAACGCCACCGAACTTTACAGCCTTAGCAAAGGCATGACGGCCTCGTTTCAGTCGGTCATTGCCGTGATGCGCGACAGCGTTATCAAAATCAACCGCGACCGCTCTAAACTGGAAGCCCGCGTGCTTGAACTCCAGAAAGACCTCGAAAAAGCCAGGCAGAAAAAGAAGCTGTTTTGATTTTTTACAAATAAGGGGATTCAGAAACAGCCAATCCGTTTGGGTTGGTTGTTTTTTATTTTGAAAATTTATATATACAAAAATGTATATATACAAATTTGTATATATATTTGTGTCAAACTTAAAACAACTTATATAGATGAAAATAAGAACAGGTACCCCGGTAGAAGGTGATGATTTTTTTGGGAGAGAAATTGAACTGCCTTATATATGGAGAATGATACAGTCGAATAATTTTATATTTCCATCTCCTCGTAGGGTGGGTAAAACCTCTTTCGCACTGAGGCTTTTAGAAAAAGCTGAGGTAGATGGCTGGCAGACTATTTCGCTTAATTTAGAACAGTGTACTAACGAAAAAACATTTGTTGAAAATTTCATAAATGCACTTCAGAAAAACAGTAGAGGATGGCAAAAAGTAAAAGATAAGGGAAATAATCTTATTGAGTTTATTTCAAAAATAAAACCCGATTTAAAAGTCGCAGGCGTGGAGGTTTCGTTAAATTGGCAAGAAAATAAGGAGGATGTTTTCAGTAAATTAAGTGATTTATTGAACCATGACGAGCCAACTTTAATTTTCTTTGATGAGATTACAGTCTTATTATCTATCATGATAAAGCAAGAGAATGGGCATGAAACTGTTACTAATTTTCTTCATTGGTTACGAAGCCAAAGAATAAAGCCGGGCTCAAAAATCCGTTGGATATTCTGTAGTTCAGTGGGTATTGAGAACTTCACAGCAATTCATAAACTTAGTAAAGCTACTAACGATTTAAAAGAACACGACCTCGAATCTTTTGATGAACCTACCAGCAGAGCCATGTTGAAAAAGCTGGCAGGTGATAATAACATAGAATTGAATGATGAAGTAATTCGGGCAATTATTAAAAAATTGGGCTACTGTCTACCATTTTTCCTCCAATTGATGGCTGAAAAAATAGATTTTCTTAATAAGGTTCAAAAGAAACCAGTTGATTTGTTAATTGTGGATAAAGCATACAATATACTGATAGAGGAAAGTCATTTCAATACATGGGTTGAACGATTGGAAGAGCAATATGGTGACTTGTGCGACCAAGCAACGATTATGTTAATGCATATATGTAGTGAAAGAACAGGTAGCCGACGTGAAAATCTTCGTAATAAAATAGCTGAAAACGTAACCGACATTGAAAAAGTTGATAGAATACTGGCTATGCTATTAAGTATGCTTATTAACGACGGATATCTCATGGAAGAAAATAATCTTTATGTGTTTCGATCACCATTATTAAGAGATTTCTGGTTTAAACGATTTGTAAAATGAAAAAGAAAATTCCATTAACAAGGATAGGTTTTTTTAACCCAGGTAGGTTAACAGACGAAGAAATTGAGCTGACTTTTGTTACGCGTGTTTCTTTTTTTCAGTATGTTTTCGATAAGATTGTTGCCGAAAAGCCGGATTCAATACCCCAGCATTACCTTATAATAGGTCAGCGAGGAATGGGTAAAACCACTTTATTATCACGTATTGCTGCTGAATTGCGTAAGCCAGAGTTTGCAGGAGATTTTATTGCGCTTACATTTCCTGAGGAACAATATAATATTGACCGTATTTCTAAGTTCTGGTTGAACTGTCTGGATGCTTTGGCAGATGCACTTGACCGAGAAAATAAAGAAAATCTTACCAGAGAACTAGACAGTGAGATAAAGGGGATATCCAAAAATATGCATCAGGAGCCAAAAACTATCTGGAACATTTTTGAGAAGTGGATAACTAAAGTAGAACGAAGGCCTATTTTGTTGGTAGATAATCTGAACCTCATATTTGATAAAATAACTACAGAAGAACAACACCAGTTAAGGTCTATTTTAATGAGCCGTAATGCTCCTATTCTTTTGGGCGCCAGTGCCACTTCAATGGAAGATACCAGCGACTATGGTGCGCCTTTTTATGATGCTTTTCAGATACATTATCTGAAAAAATTAACACTGGATGAAAGTATTGAAGTACTACAAAATCTGGCAGAGATTACCGGAAATGAAGGTTTCGCCCATACAATTCACGAAAGTAAAGGCCGATTAGGCGCATTGTATCAGTTAACTGGTGGGACACCACGAACCATTGCCATGCTTTTTCCTTTGATACAGAATGGTTTTAGTAACGAAGTAAGCAGTGATTTAGATGCTATTTTGGATGTGGTTACTCCTTTGTATAAAGCCCGGTTTGAAGAATTATCAGACCAATTACAAATAGTACTTGATGCGATTGCTTTGCATTGGGACCCAATGACTATTGAGCAGTTGCGAAATGTGACTCAACTTGAAAATGCGCAATTATCAGGACAATTAAAACGATTAGTAGATGTAGGCTGGATTCAGAAACTGGATGCGTTTGGTAGTAAAGGTTCTGCCTATGAGATATCAGAGCGTTTCTTTAATGTATGGTATCTGATGAGACGAAGTAGTCGCCGTCAGAAACGGGAGTTATACTGCTTAAGTAAGTTCTTGGAAACCTTTTATGGTGATGATATTGAACGCATTGCACGACAGAGACTTGCATCTATAAGTTTGACTCCAAACCATATTTCTTATGATTTGGCATTAGCAGATACTGTAAAGGATAAGGAATTGAGTGAAAAACTAAAAAATAAAAGCTATCAAGCACTATTTGAATTTATCAAAAGTGATGGAAGTGTGTTGAAATTTTTTTCTATTCCGGAAGACAAAGTCAAAGACCAAATACTTCATTTAGTTGATTTTTACTTTGATAAAATCAAAGCTAAAGAATATGTTGAGTGCAGTCACATTGTTCAACAATTGTTAATTTTAGCCCCCAATAATGCTAATATTAATTTTATTGCAGGGATTGTTGAAGAAGCATTAGAAAATTTTAAAGAAGCAGAGTTATTTTATTTAAGAGCAATAGAACTTAATGGTCAATACGGGGCTTACTGGATGTTTTTAGGTGATTTGTATAACTATAAGTTCAAAGATTTCAGTATGGCAGAAGGAGCCTATTTAAAAGGTCTTGAAATTGATAATGAAAATTCAAATATTTGGTTTAATTTAGGGGAAGTATATCATAAACATTTATCAAATTATTCGGAAGCCGAACGCGCCTATTTAAAATCAATAGATTTTGGGAGTATTGTAGGGGATGTTTGGTATAATTTAGGTAATTTATATCAGGATCATTTTGGAGAATATGAAAAATCGGAAGGTTTCTATTTAAAAGCTATTGAATTAGATAGTAAAGATGCGAAAGCATGGTTCAATTTAGGTAATTTATATCATAGCCATCTTAGAAAATACAATGAATCGGAACAGGCTTATTTGAAAGCGATACAATTTGGTTATGAAAGTGGTTTTTTATGGGGAATTTTAGGCAATTTATATTTTGAACATCTTGAGAAGTTTCAAGAAGCTGAAAGAGCCTATTTAAAAGCGATAGAATTAGATGACAGCATTGTAGTGATATGGAAAATTCTAGGTAGTTTATATCATAATAATTTAGGAAGACATGATGAGGCGGAGAGTGCTTACTTAAAATCGATAGAGTTAGATGAAAAAGATTCTAAAATTTGGGCGCTTTTAGGCAATTTATATCACGAATATTTAGAAAAATATGAGAGAGCGGAGAGTGCTTACTTAAAATCCATAGAATTAGATGAAAAAGAACCTAGAGTATGGGGAGCATTGGGTCAATTATATCATCATAATTTAGGAAAGCATGAAGAAGCAGAGGAAGCTTATTTAGAAGCTATTGCGTTAGACAACAAACTTTTCGGTGTTTGGAATAGATTAGGTAATTTGTATCAAGACAATTTAAAGAAATTTCAAGAAGCTGAACAAGCCTATTTAAATGCAATTAAGGTTGAAGGTGATAATATTTATGCTAGATACAATTTAATTTTCTTATATAGAGACAAACTAAAACAAATTGAAAAAGCAAAAGAAGTCTTCATGAGTATTGAAAGGAATGAAGAATTAGAGGATTCTTATATGCTTAATCAAGCTATTTTTGCTTATTATGAAAACAACGCAGGAATAGCTAAAGATTTCCTGACAGGGGCATTACGAACAATCAAAGATTCATTGTCTAGTAATACACAAGATGACTGGTGGAGAACAGGGGCAGTAGCAGTGAAATTAGGTTTCGGAGAGCATTTCTTGCAGGTGTTAGAAGAGAATGGATATGATGTTATTCTAAGACCTTATTACGTTGCCATACAGGCATTGTTGCAGAAAAAACCTGATTTGTTTTTTAATAGCATTGCTGCGGAGGTAAGAGAACCTGCCAAAAAAATAATGGAGTGGATGAAAAAGTATATGGAATAACAAACAAAAAAGAGATGGTTTCGGCCATCTCTTTTTGCTTAAATATTTCAACTCCTAATAACAATTACTAGTCAGCCCCGTGGCGTCAAAAGTAGTGGCGTAGGTGCCTTTTTTTGCGTCGTACTGTACTACCAGCACCAGTTGTACTTTGCCGGCTCGCTTGGGCGAGCAGTATTCAAACAGGTAGTAGCTGTTGGCTTCGCCGCGCACAATGCGAGCCAGCTCTACAAATTTGGCTTCCAGCTCGTTTTTGTTCTGGGGGAAAACCGCTCCGTTTTTGCCAATGGCGGTCAATACGGTTTTGTCAATTTCAGTACCCAGGCCAATGGTAAACATTGATATCTTCGGGTTGGCTCCGTTTACTTTGTTGATTGCCGCCTGCTTGCTGTACCGCGCGGCCTGGTCGGTGCCGTCGGTGAAAATCACTATCGAAAAGGCTGATATATAACTTTCTTTCTGCAGGTCTTTCAGGCGTTGTTCGGCTTTGTCGACCGACTTGATAACGGCTCCGTAGAGGTCGGTCGAGGGGTCGTTCGTGATACCGGCATTGATGTTCTGCACGGCATTGATGAGCTTGTTTTTGTCTGACGTAAAGTCAACCAGGGTGTTCAGCTTGTCTTCGCCGTCAAACCACGACACGCCCACCAGATACGAGTTGTCGCCGTTGCTGGTGATAATATTGTTAATAAAACTGGTGGTTGAGCTTTTCAGCTGCGACAACGTGCTGCTGGTTACGCTGGCGCTGAGGTCTAGTACGATGAGGGTGTTGTGGCGGAATTTCTGCGGACTGGGCGAAAACTGCTTGTTGGCCTCGCTCTCCGAAATCGGGTTGGGGCAGTCGTCGTTGGGGCCTTTTTCGTAAACCTTAAAGTTGCCGGTGGTAAGGCCAGATACCGGCAGAAACTTGTTAAAGTTTTCGTCTACCTTGAGTATCATGCTTAGTTTGCTGCTGCCGGGTATAATTTTCGGCTCTTGCACAACGCTGATTTTCAGGTCGCTGTATGATATATTGGGGCAGTTGTTTTCAATGCTGCTTCCGCAGGAATTAAAAAACAATACAATCAGCATCAGCGTTACGTTTAAAAATGTCTTACGGGTCATGTTAAATATGGATTTTTTAAAGTACTTGCACGTTTGGGGCTGCAAATTAACCAATCATTCAGTTTACCATCTGCATTTGTAACGAAAAAAAATCCCGAATCTGATTCAGTGCGCACAAAAATCATTTTTTAAGGCGGCGCAGGCTGGGTTGCGTATAGGCCAGCCGTTATTTCGGCAGGTGGGTACAGGCTTGCTATTAATGTTTTTTTAATTGGTTTTGTGGGCCTGATTGAATAAGTTTGAAAAACAATAGCGTAGAAATGCGCCATCTGAGGCAAAATGCAAGCCCCGCAGGGGTTAGAATATAGATGTGGCGTAAGACCAGCCACCCGGCAAAAATCTTAATAAACGTATGCTTATTAGGGCTGTTCCATAGGACAGTTAAATTGTTAATTGTTTGATTAAGGAAATACCTCTGCTGATGGCGGAGGTATTTTTAGTTTAAACGGTATTAAACGTAAAGCCCGGCATTGCGATATAACTTACGCAACAACCGGGCTAAAAATACGATTTTATTAAATTTAATTCTTCTACCGCCTCAGCTTATTAACCGGATTGCTTTTTTGGGCGGCTTCGTTTACTACTACGTTCTGGCCTGCGGTCAGCAGCCATTTGCCGTTCTTTTTCACATACAGTAGCATCAGCAGGTTTTGTGCTTTGGGGTAAACCGTGCCAGAAGGGCTTTTATAGGCTCCTATGGTTTTGTAAACCCGGGCCAGTATCACGTCAGGGGTTATTACACGGGTTTTCACGCTGTCCAGCTTCAGGGTTACGTCTCTGAACATCCCCTTATGAAAAACCTCATGCGCATATTCTACCTCTTTGCGGTTTTGCCACCACATACCTACAATATTCACCCAGTCGCAGTCTTCGGTGGCATAGGTGGGCATATCGCTGTAATCGTGGCGATTCCAGCTGTTAATAATGGCCTCCACCTGTTTTTCAACGGCGGCCTGGTCTTTGGTTCTGGTTTGGGCTGCAAGGGTGCAGGGCAGCCATAAGCCCAGCATTAAAATCATGTATTTCATTGTTTGCCTTATGTTTGGTTGCTGGCAAAACTATAAACTGCGGCAGGGCATAAATAGTACAAATCCGACATTGTCAGCCGGGCAGGCGGTTTTTCAGCAAAAAAGGTGTCTGCCTGAACTCCTCTTCTATCATGCGCGGCGACACCCCGCAGAAAGCCTTGAAGTCGCGGATGAGGTGCATCTGGTCAAAATACCCGCATTGGTGGGCAATGGTGGTCCAGTTCAGGTACTGTTGGTTTTCTTTCAGCACCCAGGCGTTGGCAAAGCGGGTCAGGCGAGCAAAAAACTTGGGCCCCAGCCCCACCCGCTGCATAAACTGCCTTTCCAGCTGGCGCGTGCTGACACAGGCCAGGTGCGCCATGGTATCAACGTTCATCAGCCCTCCCTGCCTGATGAGCAGCGGCAAGGCGCGGTCTATCGGTAGGGCAGGCCGTAGCAGCCTCAATTTTTGAAGCAGAAATTGTTCTACCAGCGCAATGGCATCTGCCGCATCGGGCGTTTCGGCCAGTTGGTCGGCCAGCGAGCCGGTGTAGGCATCCAATACGTAGGTACTGTCGAGCGACTCATCCATCGGAAACTCACTCATCGGAATCCCCAGCAGCCTGTAAAGTCCGCCGGGTTGAAAACCCACCTTTACTGTGTAGTTCGACTGCCGCATGTGTAGCCTGATACGCGTTGCCTGCGGCCCCACTACAATGCTGCGGGGCAGGTTGACAGATTTTTGCAGATGGGGGTATTCGCCCACAGGCGCGCCAAACGGATAAAAATACAGGCATTGCTCGGGCAGGGGTGGGAACGACAAAACCGGTGCAGGCACAGAGCCGGGGAGGTGGAGCCTGAAAACCATGATATTGTTCACAAATGCCCGTAGGGCAGGGTGAGGCTGATGGTAAATGTGTATCATGGCTGATTAACAGGTTGGTACGGCAAACGCAGAGCAATATATTAAAAAAATTAACAGCTTAAAGCGGTATTATGAGTTTTATCATTGATTTTGATGGCGGCGGGGCATAATTTGTGGCCTATGTATTACCTGATGAAGAAATACCTGCTCAACTGTGTGCTGTTCCTGCTGCCTGTGATGCTATGGGACGGCCTGTTTACCAGTCGACTTCCTGCGGCTTTTCAGCCCGGTGTTTTCAGGAGCCATATTCCCGTCTGGTTGCAATACGCCGAAAACGCTACAAGAATACTGGTATTTGCACTACCCTTGTTCATGCCGCTGCCCATCAGTAAGCTACACCGGAAAGCCGGTTTTAAAATCTATCTGGCAGGGCTGGCGCTCTATTTTGCAGCTTGGATAGCCCAGATTGACTACCCCCAAAGCCCCTGGAGCCAAAGCCTGTGGGGTTTCATGGCCCCGGCCTACACGCCCATTATCTGGCTGGCAGGCATAGCCCTTATAGCTGATTCTTTCTATTTCAACCTGCCTTACCGTCGGGTTTATTACTTACTCATTTCGGCATTGTTTGTAGGCTTCCATTGCTGGCATGCTTGGCTTGTTTGGGGTAGGGTGGGGTGAGAGGAGAAAAAGATGTATGTTCCTAAAATGGGTTTACACAAATCAGTTAAACTCAAAATTCAAAATACCGTTCAAAGAACGCTTTACGCACCTGCTAATTATGCTACATTTAACGGGCAGAGTGAATATCCATTTCCTTATTTAAGTATCTCTAGTGTTCGGGTTCTATAAAGCTTAATATAATCTTTGTGTCATGAATTTTCTGAAGTAAAGGGGGATCGGCATTGGTTTTGAATGAATTAATTATTTGATACACACTCGAAATCTGGTGTTTTTCAATAAAACTATTTCTTGCTAGTGTATCATATCCAATTAGAATTGAATAGTGTGTATACAATTGTTTTGCGTATTGTGCAATTTGATTGAGCATATTTACACCGTCTTTTTCCGGTTGAAGTTGAACGGAATATGTAATAGCCATTAACATGCCTTCAGATTTATTTTCAAGCAATAGTTGTTCTTTGGATAAATTATTTCTAATTATAATCTCACCCATTTTACGCCCAAGCTCGGCTTTTAGCTTTATTCTTTCCGAATAAATAGGAATACTGGTTTTTTCCACATAACTGTTCGCAAATTCTTCAAGTGTAATTTTAGATGAAGCATCTGAAGGGGTAGCTGTTGTGTTTTTGAGGTCAAGCGCGAGTTTTACATCTTCAATTCTTTCCTTAGCAGAAGTTAATTCAAGATGAGTACTCTCTATTTTTAGTTTATTTTCGTTTGCAGTAATTTGTGCATTTTTAGCGGCCTCGAGAATCTTATCGCCAATTGTTAATATAAATCGTCTTGAAAAAATTGCTGCAATAATGCAGAAACCTGCAAAAATTAAATAATCTTCATTGTTTTTGTTGGTAATCAGATTGCTTGAAATCATTTTTAAAAAAGCTGGAACCAAAAGAGAAGCCCCAATACCTAATAAAATATACTTCATTGCAACCTTCTTGTCTAATTCGCTTTCATTTTTGGTTGTATCAAAGTTATGAAGGTAATTTAGGAAACCACCAAAAGCTCCGCATAATATCATTATACAGATGATAATAGAAATATGATAATCCACCATACAGTACATATAGTTTTATAAAATCAAGATTTTTGGAAGATATACAATTAAGGGTTTAAGAGTTTTGATTACTTAAAGCAAACAATTTTATAATAATCATATTATGACTATGTATTACCAAAGATTATATAAAGTTACTTCCGAAGCAAAAAAAGTTATTTTAAGGTATCTTTAAGACTGCAGTCACATTAAATGATAGTATAATATGTAAGATATTATCACCCTTATCAACAAATTTTTAGGCACAAAAAGAGTCTCCCATGTGCATTGGCCTTGCCAAAAAGCTAAGGAACTCTGCGTTGGATAAATCGGTTATATCAATCCATATAAAACCGAAAAATCAAATATGCTTTCTAATAAAATATTACGCAATGACTAAACATTGAACATTTAACCGAACCAGAGAGTAGGATTTTAGTAAGAACTTAAAGAGTCGTAGCATGTAGCATACAGAGCCGTTATTTCATTTCATAGATACTTAATAATATCGAATTTTTCAATATTAATCGGTGGGTTTAGTTGCTTTGTTCTTTTAGTTGTTTTCTCCGGTTCATGAATGTAATTGGTAAGCTTTAAAGTAGTGAGATAAAACCTTTTATCCTTAAACGTAAAGTAAAATTCTCTTTCAAAAAAATAGTTTCCGCCGCCCCAGTCTACCACTATTTTAAAACCACTATTGATTTCTTCTATCTTGCTCACAGAAAAATTTCTAACTTCTACATCCGCCACAGGAAACTTAATTGATGCTATGGTTTTATGTTGCTGAGTTAATTCAATTCTACAAGTTGATTTTATATGGTATCCATCGTTATCCGCGGTACCAGCAAAGTCTCCTGCGCGCTGGCCTTGTGAAATGCGAGGGGACTCTGCGTTGGATAAATTGGTTAAATTATATCAATCCAATAAAACCAAAAATCAAAAATGCGTTCAGAGAACGCCTGACACACCGACTAAATTTAGATATTTAGCCGAACAGGGGGGCATATCATGTCCTGAAATACATTATAACCCTAAGAAATAATGGACAGTTAGCCGGATACTGGATTATTTACTTCTCTTAAATATATACTTTTTAGCCAACTGCGCGTTAGGCTTTATCCATTTGCCATTGACTAGTTCTTCATTGCTAATAGGATATAATTCATTATCACCAAGATGATATTTCAATCTTGCATATTCTGGTTTACCTTCGCGAGACTCATCTTTCACGGAAATTGTTACTACGTTTTTAGAGATATCAAAAGTACTCTTGAAAGTATAATTCATTTGACAACTATAGTGTGTTACACGATTATTACTTTCAAATTTTAATGTGTCTGTACATCTATCATCGATGGTGCATATCCAAACGGAATTAGTCAGGTCAGGACTAGCGCAACTTGCTGTTAAAAGAAATAAAATAGAGATTAAAAGTGCTTTCATGAATTGTTTATTGGTAAAATTGGTATTTGAAAATTAATTGATGGTCTTTACTAAAATCTCGTTTAGATCAATATCCAGTTGCGATTTCAAGGTATTCGATAAATTACCTATATATTCTTTAAATCCTTGGCCTTGCAAAAAGCGAGGAGACTCTGCTTGCGGTGGGTGGAATTAATTTACTCCATTATAGGATATTATTTTTTCAAAAAAGCATAGATACTGGGAAAGATATCTTGTAATTCCGTACCCATTACTTTTGGATTATTTCCATAGCTTAAACCAATATCTAAATAGGTCTTTATTAAATATTTTTGCTCTTGATTTGTTGATAAAATAGATCCTAAATACTTTTGTTCCCCTATCTGGAGAATTAAATCTACAATAACAGCTCCGTGAACATATCTAACAGCATCATCAAATTCTAATAATGATAATTTTTTAATTGAATCTATATCTCCCGATAAAGCAGATTCCAATAATTCACAATAATCTATTCACTGATCTTTAGCTACTGTACTTAATAATTCACTAACTTCTATATCGGCAACAACGCATTTATTAGTACAGGAATTTATAAATATTTGTAGACTTATAAAGGTAATTGTCTTTAAAATATATATCATTACTTTTCTTCTTTTTTATTTAGCCGAACAGAGGTGAGTGCGTTACCAATCTAACTAATTTCAGAAAGTGGCAGGAAGAAGCCTTTGACTTGAAAACTTTCAGAATCATTCATTCGGAATAAATCCTTGTAATTTTCATGAGTGCTTTGTAAAATATGTGCAGAGGTATCAGCAGAGTCTCCCGTGTGTGATGGCCTTGTGAAATGCGAGGGGACTCTGCGTTGGATAAATTGGTTAAATCATATCAATTCAATAAAACCAAAAATGCGTTCAGAGAACGCCTGACCCACCGACTAAATTTAGATATTTAGCCGAACAGAGGTGAGTGCGTTACCAATCTAACGAATTTCAGAAAGTGGCAGGAAAAAGCCTTTGACTTGAAAACTTTCAGAATCTTTCATTCGGAATAAATCCTTGTAATTTTCATGAGTGCTATGTAAAATATGTGCAGAGGTATCAGCAGAGTCTCCCGTGCGCGCTGGCCTTGTGAAATGCGAGGGGACTCTGCGTTGGAAAAATTGGTTAAATTATATCAATCCAATAAAACCAAAAATCAGAAATGCGTTTTAAAAGCAATTATGCAACTAATAAATGATGAACATTCAGTCGAATGTATTTTATTTTTATCCAACTTACTTGTCCCAAATTTCCATAAGTTGAGTAATATAGGCCATCGGATATATCAACTTTTGGCGCATAAAGTCAAAAGCTGTTAACATCATTTCTTGCAATTTTTGCCCGGTCTCATTTTCAGGGATGAACTTTCTTTTAAAGACAGCCACCTGAATATTTGTCATATAGTGAAAAATTATCAAAGCGATACTGAAAAAAGACAGGTTGAAAAAATCCTCGAAGCTTTTAAGAAAGCCTTTATTTAAAATCTCTATATGAGCCAGTGAAATTATGACGATTAAAATATATATTAATTTTGGAAACTTTAACTTAAACTTCTTTTCAAGCTTTAAATAAATCAGCAAGTTTACCATGCCGAAGAATACGCTGTAAAATAAATTCAATATCATTTTGTAAGCAGTGTTTTTAATAGTAAAACTTTTGAGTGAGGTAGTTTATACAACAATTTCAAGAATCACACTCATACTGTATATAAGGTTTGTTTCATAGATACTTAATAATATCGAATTTTTCAATATTAATCGGTGGGTTTAGTTGCTGTGTTCTTTTAGTTGTTTTCTCCGGTTCATGAATGTAATTGGTAAGCTTTAAAGTAGTGAGATAAAACCTTTTATCCTTAAACGTAAAGTAAAATTCTCTTTCGAAAAAATAGTTTCCGCCGCCCCAGTCTACCACTATTTTAAAACCACTATTGATTTCTTCTATCTTGCTCACAGAAAAATTTCTAACTTCTACATCCGCCACAGGCAACTTAATTGATGCTATGGTTTTATGTTGCTGAGTTAATTCAATTCTACAAGTCGATTTTATATGATATCCTTCGTTATCCAAATCACATACTTTCAAAACCTTGTAATTAAGACTTGTATATTGTTTATTACGGAGTGATAATACCGACAATGTATCTTTTAGCGGCAACTCTTTAGTATTAGAATGTTGCTTCCTCATGGTTTGGCTAAAGCAATGCAGGCTTATAAAAAAGAGTAGGAAGTAAAGTATTGCTTTCATTTTCAGTCTGTAGCAAAAAGTAATTTATATTAATCCGATTAAAGTAAAAATTCAAATAAACGTTCTAAGAACTCTATAAACACGATTGAATAAAGAACATATAGTCTTACGGTGATTTATATAGAATCAAATTAATTACTTTCCTCGGCTGGAAGCTCATTTAGGTCAATATCCAATTTCGATTTTAAGGTATTTGATAAATTACCTAAATATTCTTCAAATCCATTAATTATCTCTTCTTTGGGTAATTGCTCTATTATTTCTAAATCCTGCCAAATCGACTTAATTTGAAAAGATCCCGACTTTAGATGAATCATTTCTAAAAGAGGTTCGTCATGGTCCATTGTATTATAGATATAATCAACGTTATTCCCACCTTCTGCTGAATTTAACCACTCTTTGATAGAGATAGCTAACTCGATTAATAGAATGTATGGTTGATTAAAAAACAATTTACCCCCAATGTAGATTTGAAGAACACCTTCTAAGTAGGCAATTAAAGAAGTTTTATCTTTCTTTTGTGGTATGTCAGTTATTTCAAAACGAAAGGTCATATAAAATTTATCTTATACAATTTTTTGCTTATTTAGTATTGTGACTTATATGGTATTGAATAGTTAACGTAACATTGAAGTAATCTCAGAGTTATTTCACTTGATTGTTACCATTCGGCCGTCCATACATTTAACTATGAAATAGCTCTCACTTTCTTCTTCAATACCTGTATAAATATCAGGAAGAGCGAAGGTTTCAACGACATCCAGATTTTTAATATTGATTTTGAAAATATCAAACTCTGAAATGACGTACAAAAAACCATTGAATATTCTAGTAAAATAGAAGTAATTGCTCAGTGAGAGTTTTAGCCTTATCCTGCCTGTGTTAAATTCAAATATAATGAATACCAAATCTATACCAATCGTACAAATATTTATGTCAATCAGTTTTATCTCTGGTTGTGTATAACCATCAGTCCACCAACCTATTTTGTACTCATTTTCACCGTTTGATACTACACCAAAAGCTCGGTCATATACAATATCTTCAAATAGGGTAGGGGTCTTTATATTTTTAAACTCCGCTTTTGATATTTTTCTTAATTCTATGTTCATGAATTTTTCACATTACTTAAATGGACATACAGCCGAGTATTAATAAAAATCTAGTTTCCATCACCCCAACAAACATAACACATCACTCCCTTTACCGATGCGCTACTTTATAAAAGAAAAAACCCAACGTAATAGCAAAATAAATAGTGGTAATCAGCAAAGTTGTTCGCTTTGACAGTGGGGGGTAGTCAGAATAAATACTCTCCCGAATGTCAAAAATGTAGGTATTAATAAGCCATATAATTGAACCTGCCACCATTCTTACTATCCATTCGTATTTCGTTCCAAAGACATCAGTAGTCGGAATCCTGAAATTAAAAATGATGGATATATCCAGTGCCAAAAAAATTTGCATAACCATTATGCAAAACATTACTCCTATATCAGGGTCAGGGTTACCGATGTGGTGAAAAAGATTATATAGCCCATGCAAATATCTGTTGCGGAGTTCTTTCATTTTTGTTTGGCTGAAACCAATGTAGCCTCTTTGGGTATCTTAAGTCAGCCGCGCCTAAATTACTACATTTCATGCGCTAAGTAATAGGGTTGCTATAAAATTATTCTCCGGTATCGGTTATCTTCAAGAAATCTTTTGCATGGCAAATGCATCTTCTACACAACAAGCCTATATAGGTTAACGTTTATTAACTTTAGCTACACAGGCAGCTTTCTGCCGGCACTCAATTAATTGTTTATAAACTAAACGTATCCACCATGACAAAATCCAGATTTATCGCAACGCTTGCCTTGTTTTTTGTGGCTTCTGCCGGCTTCGCTCAATCCATAGACGACATCCCCCTGAAAGACCTTAAGGCTGAGTACATGACCATCACGGGCTTTAACCGGGTTCCGCAAACCAGAATGGTAATTGACTTTGACTACGGACAAAAGAGCCGTGTCATTGACCCCAAACAGGCCGTGGTACGCGACGAAAACGACAAAAAAATCAAGTTCGAGTCGATGGTAGATGCCCTCAATTTCATGAGCCGGAACGGCTATGATTTTGTACAGGCGTATGCTTTTACACTTGGAGAGCAAGGCGTGCAGCATTACCTGCTCCGGAAACGCAAGCCTTCTGCCAATAACCAGTAGTCTGGCCGGTTCTGCTGCCCCAAATACCCAGCCCGGCTTGCCTGCCGCCTGTATGCAGAGGCCAACCGGGCGTGTTAGTGTCAGCCCGGGTGTATGGCCTATTGTACTTCGGGCTTTTTGATACGTGCCAGGAGGGGGTCTGAAAAATCCGAAATTTTTTCAAACAGCCTTGAATGGGTAGCGGCGTCTGCAATCCGCGATATAACGGGGCTCAGCACCTTGTCAATCAGCACACAAGCCAAAATAACCACCACGCCCAGCAGTACCAATACCAGCATCAGCAGTGCCGGTTGCTGTATGTACGCTTTCAGGCTACCTACAAAGTCGTAAAGATAATGGCTCAGGTACTTGTTTTCGTGGAGCAGATAAACCGGAAAAACCGAAGCAGCCACGCGGTTCACAAAGCCTGAATTGAATTGAAAACTAAGAAAACAAAGAAAAAACAATATACCGCTTATAATAAGCCCGGGGCTGTTGTAAGAGAAAAACAGGCTGCGAAACACCTGGTCGCGCAGGGTAGGGTAGGCGTTCAGGGCCAGCACCGAGAAGAAAACCGCCACATTATAAGCCAGATAAATGAGTACTATGCGGCGCGGAATAACCCGCAGATGATGTCTGATATAATGCCCCACGTAATAGAGAAATATAAAATTGACCACGTTTTTTCCGTCGGCCAGCACACCCGTAAACTGCCCCAGTATGCACGATACCACACCCAACAGGGCAATGTAAAGCAGTTTTCGGCGTCTGGTAGCCGTCTGGAGCGGTATATTAATGAGCGGCGCCAGCAGGTACAGGCCTACATATACCCGCACGTACCACCATTGCAGCGGCAGCAACGAAAACGGCAGACTTCTGAAACCGAATAAATCGGGCTTGATGAGGCACGCCACCAGATAAATAAGCGTAGAGTAAACCGAGCAAAGAATCAGGAGTTTCACGAGGTTTTTCAGCGAAAAGCTGATGCCCGCATAGCCGGAAATGAGCACAAAACAGATAACCCCAATGTGCAGCACCCCAATTATGGGCCTGATGAGGTAGTCGAGTTCTGGAGAAGTAGGGATAACCGAGTGTAGAATAAAGTGATAAACTACAATGTACAGCATGGCGAATAGTCGCAGCAGCTCAATATTAGATGAGCGATTGGTCTTTTTTAGCATTTTTGGGTTTCGTAATGTTGCAAAATCGGGATTAACAAATGTATCTAATAAACCTATACAATGCTAGTAGTCAGCAGGTTGCGGGTAGCTCAAAAGGGCAGGCAGCAGAAGTAATAAGTAGGCAGAAAACGCCTTAAAGGCCCATCCGGAGCCAATAAAACACCTCAAAAGCGCCGATTAAAAAAATGTAACCGTTAAATAAGTTTTTTTGAAAGTGGGGGGGATAATAATGAAATTGGGGGGATTAAATGAAATTCGCCATTTAAAAAACATGATACCCAAAAGCAGGAAAGTGTTATTACCGTTAATTTTATTGCTGGCAATGGCGGCATGCAACGACCCGGCCAGGCTGAATAGTAAAGGAAACAAGGCAACCCCGGTTAATACCTTAACCGCAAACAAGGTTGTAGAAAATGACTCAATTATCTTTGACGATTTTCATTATCCTGTTGATAGCGCTTTTACAACCAAAGTGCTGCCAACCGGAATTTTTCATGGTGACGAAGTATGGAATAATGCAAGCGTGCTGCAATGGTTTGGCTTGTTTAAAGGTCAGGATGGTTACTATTTAAAACAGACAGAAATCAAGACAGAAAGAGTTAACGATGCTATTGTTGACGAAAATGAAAGTGATAAAACAGGATGGCGCGTGCAGGCATTAAACAAGGATAGCTGCCTTATTTTGATTGAATCATTACCGTTTCTTACAGACAGAAACATTCAATCAGTAAAGCTTTCAAATGAATTTATTTATCCTGGCGATACTGTCTCTATAAAATATTCAGGAATTAATTACAAAATATATGCTAAAGGAGGCAAAAAGCAAATTCCGAACCAGCCTGATTGGTTCGAGGTCTGGAATTACAGGCTTTATATAACAGCAACAATTAAGGGCCAGGAACGTAAAACCCTGCTTATAGCCCAACCAAATGGCGATGACAGGATGATAAACATCATTTTTGCAGGAGACATTGACGGTGACGGTATTCTGGATTTGTTAATAGATACTACAGACGATTACAACGTATCAATACCAACCATTTACCTGTCAAAACCAGCTGCGAACGGAGAGGTTGTAAAACCCATTGGAGGGCATAAGAGTGTTGGGTGTTGATGGGTCGTAGCCTCTAATAAACAGTCTTACAATTAAGTTTCAGTCAATTCCAAAATTGACTAACACAAATGTGTTTAATAATTTATTTATCAAGAACAATTAATTGTTTTCAATAGGTTTCTGTTCCATAGGTTTTTGTGGTATCATAGGTAGTGGTATTATCATTACGTAATACTTATTCATAGCATTTAGACAAATGTCCTTTAGTTTAATTGATGAAAACGTTAGGTGCTGTTCATTCCATTTTGGGATTTTATTTCTATAAAGATATGTTTCATAGCGTAAATAATGATTTTGATTCTTAAATTTCAGGTTGAAGTCAAATTCGTTGTATTGATTAGTATTTTTTATAGTTACAATTCCCTGAGAAGATTTAAATTTCGTTTGAGAGTCAATATCTATTAGAAAATCTACCCGATTTTCAAAATAATCTGCAAGCATAATTTTACACTTTTGAGCATTAATGCTTAGGCAATTGACTAGAGCTAGAAATAGGAATAGCACTGTTGTTTTCATGTTTTATTTGATTTTAAAATCTGAAAATAAATGATTATTAAGATAAACCAGATTACAAATAGAATTATATTAATCAAAATCTGATTTTTTATTAATACTACTAGCAGGTCTGTTTCTATTAGCCTAACATCATCTGATGAATTTATATACAGCTTAGGATATTCTTTGATTGAAATATTCTGTTTGGTTGTTAATTTTAATATATACTTTGCATTCGGTTGAAGCACAGGGATTATATATTTGTTTCGGTCTTCATCAATATTAATACTATTAGTACCAGAGATAATCATAGATGGTGAAATCGGAACAATCGTAGGATTATAGACTTTGTGCGGTTCTTGAAGAATAGTGCGGAAAGCAATAACAATTTCTAAGCTCCTAAAAGCCTTCTTATAGTTTATATTTTCTATTTCGCATTCTATTGCCCTTTCAACAATTGTTGAATTTACCTTATTCTCTTCGATTGTTTTAAAACTGAATGCTAAAATAGGAGATTCGATTTGTATAGTGACAACATTGTTTAATTGATAGGCGGCGAGTCCAATTAAAATTGTAAATAAATAGGGCACATTATCATCTAATAAAAATTTCTTCATTTTTATCAATATTAAACGGAATGAGAAAAGCTATTTCAATTTTACTTGTATTGAACATTAATTGGAACCGAAATTTGAAGGTTAATTTTCCATACTTTTCTAGAATTATATTATGTCGATTCTAAGATAATATCTGCTGATGTAAAGAAGAATAAAATCAAAGTGTTTTTATTTTACGGCTAAGCAAAAACAAAAAAAGCCAGAAGAAATCTCCTGGCACCTTTCTGAATAATTAAAATTAAAATTTTAATTATTCCTTAAAATCCGGATTTCGGGCTTTAATTTCTGTAATAAGCATATTTATCTGACTTTCTTTCTGGTTTAAATCATTACCGAAAGATTGTAAACTTCCTGATGGCGATTGAGCTGATTTGCTAAGTTCAATAACGTTTGTATATAATGCCATGAGTTTGTCATAAGATTCGTTCTTTTTGTCTGATATGGCCTCCATATCTTTTGTTACTTCTTTTGAAAGCGCATCAATCTTCTTATTTATATCTTTAATGGTTGGTTCCTGCTCCAAGCGATAGATAGCATCGTTAAAGTCAGAAACATAAACGTAGGCACTGCTATAAGTATATTTACCAGCATCAATAGCTGTTGACCACACTTTCTGGGTCGTCTCACATTTAAAGCTTGAAAGTTCCACTGGCCCCGGGCAGCGGCTCATCTGCCGTGCCAATAAAAGTATTTTTCTATATTACCACTAATCTTTTTTTATTGCCATGCTTAACAAAATTTCCTTTTAACCTGACTATGGCAAACCACCAAGAAGTATCTTCCTTTATATGGAATGTGTGTGACGATGTGCTCAGAGGCCTTTTCAAACAGCATGAATACGGCGATATTATCCTCCCTTTTGTTGTTTTAAGACGCCTGGACTGCGTGCTTGAACCCCACAAAGACAAAGTTTTTAACCTCTACAACACCTACAAAGACCAGATTAATAACCTGGACCCCATTATTGAAAACGCAATCAACCTTAAGTTTTATAACCATTCGCAATACGATTTATCGACGCTTACAGCCAATAGCCTGAAAATCAATTTTCAGAATTACCTCAATGGTTATTCTAAAAATGTGTTTGAAATCATAGACAGCTTTCAGCTCGAAAAGCCTGTTGAAAAGCTCATTAAAAACAACCGCTTATACCTGCTTATTGCCAAGTTTAAAGAAATAGACCTCCACCCCGATGTGGTGTCTAACCATGTAATGGGCCAGATTTTTGAAGAGCTGCTCCGCAAGTTTTCAGAGATGAGCAACGAAACCAGTGGGGAACACTACACCCCGCGCGATGTGGTTAAGCTATTGGTAGGGCTGGTGTTCTCTGAAAACAAGGAAGATTTGCAGGGCGATGGAAAAATCAGGTCTATATTCGACCCCTGCTGTGGCACCGGTGGTATGCTCACGGTGGGCAAAGACTGGATTCTGGAGAACATCAACCCGAATATTGATATCCGGCTGTATGGGCAGGAGCTCAACCCCCAGACCTACTCTATCTGTAAATCTGATATGCTCATTACAGGCCAGAACCCCGATAACATTCATTTAGGTTCGTCATTGTCTGAAGACAAACTACAGCGTAATACCTTCGACTACATGATTTCCAATCCGCCTTATGGGGTGTCGTGGAAATCGGAGCAGGAGTTTGTAGAAACAGAGGCCAAAAACCCGCAGGGCCGGTTTGTGGCAGGAACACCCAGAAGCTCTGATGGGGCTTTGCTTTTTCTGCAACACATGATATCAAAAATGGAAGACCGGGGCAGCCGCATAGGTATTGTACTCAATGGGTCTCCGCTGTTTACGGGTGATGCGGGCTCGGGGGAGTCTGACATAAGAAAATGGATTATTGAAAACGACTGGCTGGAAACCATCATTGCCCTGCCCGACCAGCTCTTTTTTAATACGGGTATCAGCACCTATATCTGGATAGTTACCAACCAAAAGAAACCCCACCGAAAAGGTAAGGTGCAGTTGATTAATGCCGCCGAGCTGCACCAGACCATGAAGAAATCGTTAGGCAGTAAAAGAAAATACATTACCGATGCCCAAAGAGAAGAAATACTGCAAACCTACCTCTCATTTGAAGAAAACGCTTACAGCAAGATTTTTGCAAACTCCTATTTTGGATACACAAAAGTAACCATTGAGCAACCGCTGGTTGACGAGAATGGCCTGCCGGTTATTGACAAAAAAACAAAGCTACCTAAAGTAGATGGCAGCCTGAGAGACTTTGAGAGAATACCCTTGGCAACCGATATTGATGCCTACTTTGAAACCGAGGTAAAACCGCACCTGCCCCAAGCCTGGATGGATAGAAGCAAAGACAAAGTAGGGTATGAGATTAACTTTACCAAGTATTTTTACCAGTATAAGCCCCTCAGAACATTGCAGGAAATTACAGCTGATTTACTGAAACTGGAAGAAGAAAGTGATGGACTACTTAAAATGATTTTGGAAGATGAAATATCAAAATAAATAACCTGAAGCCTTGTTTGCCTTAGGGCAAATGTTAAAAAGAATTAAACCATACCCTGTAAAGATACTTAAACATAGAAACACCGATGCTGACTAAAAATAACGAAACCCTTGATGTTGAAGTCTTACTAAATAACGCTGTTTTATTCAAAGCAGAAGAAGTATATGAACCCAATATTTTAGAGCTGGCCAAAGTCAATAATAAGGAATTACCTGTTAGTAATTTATATGCTTATTTTCTGAACCCTAAAGAAAGTCATGATTTGGGAAGCATTTTTATAGATACACTTCTTGAAATTATTAAGCAAAAGGGCTTTCATTTATCCTTAGAATTGCCTAAGCTAAATATTAGAAGGGAAGTACCAACAGGCATAGAAGAAAAAACAATTGAGGTGAATGGAAATCCACCAGACAATCATAAGTATATTGATTTATTGGTTAGTGATTCAACCAATTATCTGATTATAGAAAATAAAATTTTTGCTAATGTTTATAACGATTTAGAGAAATACTACAGTTCAATAAAAGTAAAGCCGGAAAATAAAGTGGGAGTTGTACTATGTCTTAAAAAGGTCTATAACCTGCATCCATGTTTTCTTGAAATTACACATCAGGAGTTATATGAAGAAATTGAAAAGAGATTTACACAAAGTATAGTGTCTTTAAAACCAAGGCAATCGTATAACTATTACAGTTTTTTAGAAATCTTAAAAACCCATTATACTATCATGGAAAACGCCCAGGAAAGAATTAACTTCTTTACCGCCAACGAACAAAAAATTGTACAGTTAAACACCCAACTGCATGAACTGAGGAATTACTTTATAAAAAGAATAAAGCAGATTGGGCAAAATGCTTTTGTTGAATCAGGAATTGACAGTAATAACAAAGACTATGAATTTGAATTCAGCATACTCAACAGTTGCCTAAAGGGGCGTGTTTACCTGCATGATTACACCATAAACCCTATCAGAGTAGGTATTTTTATTGTGAATAATAAAGAACTAAGCCAACAATGGTTTAATAAAATTAAATTTCAGAGTTTTATAGATAGTTGTGCTAAAAAAGAAATTTATGCTGCTTATACGCCAGGCGATGAAAATACAAACTGGACGCTGACTATCTGGAAAGAATACTGGCTGAATCAGGGGAACCACGAGCAAACCTTTGAAGAATTGGCAGTATCATTAAAGAACGACTGGGTGAAGGCTTATAAGGCACTTCAAGATTTGTTTTATCCTGCCAACAAAGTAAATTGATAAAAATATAAGTTTTGAAATATATGCAAACCTACACTTCATACAAACCCTCAAATATTGAATGGATTGGAGAGATACCGAGTCATTGGAGAATTTTGCGAATGAAATTTTTATGCCAAATAACAACTGGAAATAAAGACACAAAAGATAGAAAAGATGAAGGTGAATATCCATTTTATGTTCGTTCTCAAACAGTAGAAAGGATTGATTCTTATTCATTTGAAGGTGAAGGTATTTTAACAGCTGGAGATGGGGTTGGCGTTGGCAAAGTATATCATCATGTAAATGGAAAATTTGCATTTCATCAAAGAGTTTATCTTTTGTATAATTTTAACAATGTCCTTGGAAAATACCTCTTTGAATATTTCAAGAATAATTTTTCAATTACTGTAGAAGATCAAAATGCAAAATCGACAGTAGATTCATTAAGATTGAATATGTTACAAGATTTTCCCGTTGCTATTCCATCAATATCTGAACAACAAGCAATAGTAAATTACCTAGACCACAAAACAGCCTTAATTGATGAATTAATCACCAAAAAAGAAAGAAAAATAGAGCTTTTAAAAGAACAAAGAAGTGCCCTGATAAACCACGTTGTAACCAAAGGCCTCAACCCCAATGCCCCCATGAAAGATTCTGGTATTGATTGGATTGGGGAAATACCTGAGCATTGGGAGGTGAAATTATTGAAATATGTTGCTGATAAGATAGATGAGGCACCTATATCTAATGAATTATTATTCGCAGTTGAAAATATAGAGAGCTATACCGGAAAATTAATTGGACTAGACAAAGTTATTGAGTATGAAGGGTCAATTGCCGGTTTTAGAAAAGGCGATACAATTTTTAATAAATTAAGACCTTATTTATCGAAAGTTTATTTTGCTGAATGTGAAGGGGGATATTTTGGAGAACTTTTGACAATAAGAGGAAAGAAGGGAGTTTATCCTAAGTTCCTATATCATATTTTAAGTTCAAAAGGGTTTCTTGAAATTGTTAATAGTTCTTCAGAAGGAACAAAGATGCCAAGAGCTAATTGGGAGACTTCTATAAAGTTAATAAGTGTTCCGAAACCACAATTTCAAGAACAGAAAGAAATAGTTATCTTCTTAGACAACCAAACAACCATAATAGATAAAAGCATTGAAATTGAAACCCAAAAAATAGAAAAGCTCAAAGAGTATCGTCAAAGCCTGATTTCTAATGTGGTTACGGGTAAGATAAAAGTATTTTAAATGTTTTAAAAAATTAAAACAAGAAGGTTGGTTATTTTAGTTTTTTGTAATTTTCTTTAATAAGCATCAATCAACTGAAACCATCAAATGTTTTAGTTCAGATTCGGTATCGTCAAAATACCTCCATATCGGCAGAAATAATTAATTTAGTTATAAGTAAATAGAAAAAACCTGCACCATACCCAGACACTAAACATAAGGGCTTTCAGCCTGATTAGATAGAACAACTTGATAATTATCTGACAATGACTGAAAAAAGATTTGAAGAATACATAGAAAAATATCTCACATCAACCGATGATAATGGTCTGGTGTATACCGCATTGCATTTTAGTAATTATGATAGAACCCTCTGCCTGCTACCCGCTGAGGTACTGGCGTTTCTTCAATCTTCACAGCCTGAAAGCTATGAGCGCTGGCAGGTACAGTTTGGCGAGAAAGCAGATGAAAAGCTGCTGCAGCGGTTATCTACCCAGATTGAGAAAGACGGCCTTATAAAAGTACTCAGAGAGGGCATCAGAGATAGAGGCGTGTATTTTGATATGACCTACTTTGAACCCAAAAGCGGGCTGAATCCTGAGCATCAGGCTAAGTATTTGTGTAATAGGTTAAGTATTGTGAGGCAATTACATTACTCAAAGGCCAATGAAAAATCGATAGATATGGTATTGTTTATCAATGGCATACCCATTATTGGCATTGAGCTGAAGAATCAGCTATCGGGGCAAGACATCAGCCACGCAAGCCGGCAGTATCAGTTTGACAGAGACCCTAAAAATGAGCCATTGTTGCAGTTTAAGCGTATGCTGGTGCATTTTATAGTAGATAACGACACGGTGGGCATGGCGTCAAAACTGGATGGTACAGACACCCGGTTTTTGCCCTATAACCGAGACATCGTAAACCCCATTGTTGCCAACGATTACAAAGTCTCTTACCTCTGGAAAGAAGTACTTAGCCCCAATTCAGTTTTAGATATCATAGAAAACTTTGTGTTGGAAACCACCGAAACTGAAAAAGAATGGGATGAAAAACTGGGCAGGGTAGTAGAGAAGAAAAAAGATTTATTGATTTTCCCGAGGTACCACCAGTTGGATGTTATCCGTAAACTAAAAACACAAATTAAAGCAGAAGGGGCAGGGCATTATTATCTTATTCAGCATACAACAGGGTCGGGCAAAAGCTATAGCATTGGCTGGCTGGCACATACGCTTACTTCTCTTTACCAGAACTCAACCCAAAAAACTAGGCTGTTTGATACCATTGTAGTAGTAACCGATAGAAAAGTTTTAGACAAACAGCTACAGAAAACCCTCAGAGATTTAGAACAGACTGCGGGGGTTGTAAAGGCAATAGATAAAAACTCAGAGCAACTGAAAGATGCCCTTGCCAAAGGGAATGATATTGTAGTTACCACCATTCAGAAATTTGGGGTAATTGCCGATGCCATGTCTAAACTAAAGGGCAGAACCTTCGGGGTTATCATAGACGAAGTACACTCGTCGCAAACAGGCGAGACGGCAAAGAAATTAAAGAAGTCGCTGTCATTCAATGAATTTGACGAAGACGAGGAAGAAGACTATGAAGATATACTAACAAAAGAGCTATTGAGCCGCGGGCGGCAAAAGCACATATCTTTTTTTGGTTTTACAGGCACCCCCAAAAACAAAACCCTTGAGTTGTTTGGTAGAAAAAATGAGCTTGGCCAGTTTGTGCCGTTCCATTCGTACAGCATGAAGCAATCAATTTTTGAGGGCTACACATTAGACGTGCTGGCGCATTATATGCCCTACAAAAGATGGTTTAAACTGAAGCAGGAAGATGGTAAGGATGATTTGGAACTACCGGAAGGAAAAGTAAAAAGAGAATTAATGAATTTTGTTGATTCTCACCCTGAAACCATCAGACAAAAAGTTTCAATTATACTCAACCAGTTTATGCACCATACCCAAAAGCAAATCAGGGGTAAGGCCAGGGCTATGGTAGTGGTGCGGTCAAGAAAACACTGTGTATTGTATCAGCAGGAAATGCTTAAGCAAATGAAGGCGCTCCGGCTACCCTTCTCTTGTCTGGTGGCATTCAGTGGCAGCATTCAAAAAGATGGAAAAGAACACACGGAGGGTTCATTAAATACCGAAAACGGGCTGCAAGGAGGGGTTTCTATTCCTGACGGACTGAAAGACCCCCGGTTCAGGATATTAATTGTCTCTAACAAGTATCAGACAGGGTTTGACGAACCTTTAATCCATACCATGTTTGTCGACAAACGGCTGGGCGGCGTGCAATGTGTACAAACGTTATCCAGACTAAACAGAAAAGCCACCGGCAAGACAGATACCTTTGTGCTTGATTTTGTAAACCAGCCGGAAGAAATAATTGAGGCATTTCAGCCTTTTTATACCTCAACCATCCTCACTGGTGAAACAGACTCCTACAAATTGTATGAATTAGACTCTGAGATAAAGTCGTTTCATTTGTTTACTAAATATGAGTTAGACGAGTTCTGTCAATTATTCTTTTCAGAAAGAAAATCAGATGAGGCCTTCCAGCCGTACCTAAACAGGGTAGTAGAAAAATGGCAGGAAATAGAGCCAACAGATAAGCGCGAAGAATACAGGTCTTTGATAAACTCCTACTGCAGGTTGTACAGCTATATTTCTCAGATTATGGATTTTCAGGATGCTGAATTAGAAAAGCTTTTTATTTTCCTGAAATACCTGAAGAAGAAACTACCCAAACGTATAGGTACCACTGTTGATATAACAGATGCGATTGATTTAGAGTCCCTGAGGTTACAGAAGCAGGAAGAAATGAAGCTTAAACTGGACGACAAAGCGGGCGAACTGGACCCAATGGCAGAAAGCGGAGCCAAAGGTAAAGACGCAGAAGAGAACAGTTTACTGTCTGAAATTATCAGGAAGATAAATGAGGTGCACGGAGTAAACCTGAAAGAGGAAGACAGGATACATCTGAACAATGTTTATATTCGGATGAGCCAGAGTGCAGAAATCAGGAAAGTAATGGAAGGAGATAACTCAGAGGCCAACAAAAGGCAATACTGGAACGAAATGATGAGCAAAATCTTTCTGGAGTACATTAATGATAACTTTGATTTCTACAAAACCGTAGAATCACCCGGAATCAAACCCAATATTGCCGATTTGATGTATCGGCAGTATATGGGAATGAAATAAGATTTTTGTGGTTGTATACGCTATTGATAACCTATTTATCTAACCCTAAACTATTTTTGTATGTCGACTACTAATGCTGTATCTTCTAAAGTTAATAATAATTCTACTGAGGAACTAATTGACTCATTATCGCAAAAATTAGCCCTAAATTATTTAGCGAATTCATTTAATAGAGGTGATTCTGGCCATTTAGAATCAATTAATTTATTACAAGAAACTAACTCAATAATATTTAAAGAAAATTCGATTCATCCAGAAGATGAAATTGCAGACAAGAAAATTAGAAATGTGTTAATTATTGGTGCTGGAGCAATATATAATTCCTTTAATGGGATTCCCATGGGCGCGGAGATTAAAAGAGGTTTAATAGAAAGTAAGTTGGTATGGTTAAAGGACTTCATAGCCTTAAAGCCGGAAGAGGCAGAAAAGAAAAGAAATATTTTGGAGACTTTAGATTATACGAAGAAAAAAATCCTGGAAGAATATGAAAACTTAACTCTTTTAACTGACAAAGATGATTTAAGTTTTGAGAATTTATTGTTTTTGTTATCGAAGTTTATGACCGAGGAAGAATTGAGAAAAGAGATAAAGAAAATTATCGGCTTTAGTAACTGCAATAATTTATTCTATGAAATAGTAGCGCATTTGTTTAAACACTCTTTTATTGATGTTATTGTTAACTTTAATTTTGAAGAAATACTAGATAATGTAATTAAAGAAGAAGTAGGAGAGGGTAATTATTATTCAATAATTTCAGACGGCCACACTGTTAAAAGAGAAAATCTTTTTGTAGAGGGTAGAATTAAGTTTCCTGTTTATATTAAGCCACATGGTACTTTTAGTCATAGCTCATCTTTAAGATTTACAAATCAACACTATCTTGATAGCCCTTCGGATATAAAGTCAATGTTAACAGATATTTTTTCTCCATATAGTAAAGAAGAAAAATTAAATCTGAATATTATTTGTGTTGGGTTTAAACTATTTGAAAGCGTTGAATTTAAAAATATATTAAAAAATTCATTAAGTAAAGTAACAAACCCAGCCTTTTATATTATAACAAACAGTGCCGACAGAGATAGGCAACTTCAGGAGATCAGTATTAACTTATCTAAAGAAATTAGCAGAGATAACGTATTTACCTGTAGCTTAAGAGATTATGAAAATACTCTGGTTAATAATATATCTCCATCATTGGGTGTGTTATTCTCTCAGATATTTAGAAAAGCCACTAAAAAATTCAATTCAAATTTCACTCCTAGGAGTATAGCAAAGCATGAAGTATATTCATACTTCTTATATAACAAGACCGTATTCCAAACGGAGATAAATAGGGAAAAATTAGATAATTATTATGAAAGTTCTAATTATTATAAGGATAAGATATTAGTTGAAATTGCTTTTACTTTTGTTAGAAACTTAGGAGTAATTAACATTTTAGATCTTTTGAATGGAAGGGTAGGCTTATATCTAGAATCTTACAATAATAAATTTAAATCTGAAAATAGCTCAGAAAACATTGAAACAATTTATAGCTTAATTTCAGAATTCTCAGCAAATGGTGATTCCTCGTTAAGTTTTGGAGAAGAAAAAGAATATCAATATTCGAAGAATTATTTCAAATTGCCTTTAATAAATAATAAGAAGGAGTTAAAAGATATTTGTAAGCAAATAAGCCTTCTATTTACTACCAGAACAAACAAACATACAGAATTTCTTAGTCAATTATACGAATTTTTAGCCATTGATAATACTCTGACGCTTGGAAAAACATCATTACTTTATCTTTTACGAAGTAATAAGTTGTCAGCAGAAACCAGAAACAATCTAATTGAGAATTGTATTCTTGAGGTTAATTCTGGAGCGTTTTCTCATCCTAAAAAATTTGTTCCTGAACTATTTAGATTATTTCAAAAATCACCAAATCAAAACTTCTTTTTTATTCAAAATAGAATAAACAATAGTCAATATCATTACTGGGAAAGCTTTTCAAGACATAAACTATTGCAAACTAATCTTTCAATTAGTTATAATTTCCATCGACTGTTTTCGGAAGATAAGTGGAATACATTGTTAGCCGTTTTGGAATCAGGTATGGTGATTAAAGATTGTTTAAAAGAAAAATTTAATACATTTCGTGAAGCCTCTGAATTTTTTGACTGGTTTAATGAAAAAAGAATTTTAATTACCCTTAGTTATCAGGTTGCTTATGAATTAATATATTTAAGAGACGAAGAATTCAAAAATAAGGTTGATAATCAGGATACTAAAAGTAATCCTTCATTTAACCTGGTTTATGAACTCGAAATGAGTTTTAAGAAATTTCTGTTAGATGAAATCTTTGAGAATAGAAAAGGTCAAATTGAAGAAAAGTTTACTAACCTTTTTTTTACACATATCGGCATAATATTTATTCCTTATTGGGAGCATAACCACCATGTTTCTTTGTTTTTAAATTTTAAGGAGAATCCAAAAGATAAGAACTACGAAATTTTGCTGAAATCAAAAAGAGGTAATAATTTTAGTGTTAATGCCTTTGGAGGATTTCATATGTACAGAAAAGGAAATTCTAATTCAATTAACCCAATTCATATAAGATTTGAAAATAATTTAGAAGACAATAAAATTATAGCAAGAGATTTCGAGAAATTATTTCTTTTATATTTTTTAAATGTATGTAGAGGAATAATGTTTCAAGTACAGATTTCACCCAAACTGTGTTATAATAAAAAGTTTATAGTAGATGAATTAACAACTTACAAAGATTGGACTTCTGAAGAATTTTATATTCAAATGGTTAGTTTCATGAAGAATGTAAAAGACTTTGAATCTGAGAAAAAGTTAAGGAATTTTTATTATCTTAAAGAAAAAGCAGCTATAGGTGAGAACCATTTAAATAAACTGCGATCACTCATTAAAAAAATAGAACAGGAGGCAGAATGTACAGATAAAACTTTTGAAGAATTTCAGGAGGTTTTAATGGAAATAAGATAGTTGAATGTAACCACTTAAATCTGAGGTGGTGCTATAAATCGTTACACTTTATTGCTTAAAAAAAGCAGAAAATGGAAAGAGAAAGGAAAGGGAGTAGCCGACAATATTATGCGGCTGATTTCAAGGAAGAAATTATCAGAGTGCCAGTTCACAATTTTTACAGGCAATTTTTTTTGCAGTACTCATCATACGCTTGTAAGGTTTTTATGTCGGTAATTTTCATGGCATATACCAGGCTGTCTGAAAAATCAATAGGGCGCGTCCCTTTTTCAATCACCACGTTTTTTGAGCCGGTTCCAATCACCCAGTCGCCTACCCGGGCAGTTCTTCTGATTACCGGTTTACAAATAGTTAGGGTACATATTCCGCCAAAAGGGTTGGGGGCAGAGCCATCGTCTAATCGCAGCACGTAGGAGTAAATTTTAGTCATTGGGTTGTTTTTTTGGGTGCGTTACTAATACATACCAGCTTAGTGAAGCGTAGAGTATTTTGTCGGTTATTCACGGCCTAAAAATAAACAAAAAAACCTCACAATCAATTTGATTATGAGGTTTTAAATTTCTGTGAGCCCCCAGCCGGGATCAAACCAGCGACCTACTGATTACAAGTCAGTTGACTTTGTATTTGTTTGTTTTTTGATGGTTATTTTTATTTTCATAAAATGCTTATAGTTAATAAGTTAATTGTTTTTGTTAATATTTGCTTTTCGTTGTTTATCAACGAATTTGTATATTTGTAGTGATACTTGTAGTGATACTAACACTAGTATCATTGCAAAATCACTATTAAAACATGGCTACAGTAACACATTTTTTAGATACCCGCAGGACTGATATTGGTTCTGGAATAGTCAAACTGAGAATAACTCATAACAGAATTCAAAAGGATTATTCTACTAAAATTAAGATAGATACTACCCTTTATGAGAAGATAAAGAAACAAGGCTCTGAGATTAATGGACGTATAAAGGATAGAGAATTAATAAATTACCATAATAAGCTCTATGGTGTCAAGGATGATATTAATATCTATGCTGATGGATTTATTGTGAGAGCAAAAACCATCATCAAGAAACTTGGTGACAACTTTGATTTCGATGTTTTTAAAGACGAGTTTGATAATTATGGCAAGGAAATCAAGGTAAAGGATTCCAAAACTGATGTGATAAAAGCACTGCTAGATAAAGGTGCTAGTCTGGTATCTAATGGACAGTTTACTCATGGTAAAAACTTTGAATTTGCTGCCAAGTCCCTGAATAGATTTATTGAGTATCAGAAAATTCATTACCCTAATAAAATTATTCCTAAAAAGAATTTTGTATTACAATATGAACATATAGATAAGGATTTCTTAAATGCCTGGAGTAACTGGATGAAGCAATTTGGCAAAGCTCCACAAAAGAAAGATGGGACACCTTCGCCTGCATCAGAAACCACCATAGGTATTTACAGCAGGACATTGCGTATATTGTTCAACGATGCCATTGCAGAGAAGACTATTAATGAAGATAATTACCCTTTTGGAGCTAAGAAATATATTCCTCCTGCTGGAAGAAATATCAAAAAAGCACTTACTTCACAGGAGCTAACTAAAATCAAAGAGTATTTACCTGAAAGTAATACTTTAGAGCAGAGGAGCCACGATTTATGGTTGTTTTCTTACTATGGTAATGGAATGAATTTTACAGACATACTCTATCTTAAGTGGGAGAATATAATAGAAAGTAAGTATATATTATTTCAGAGGCGAAAGACAAGGGGTACACCTAGCACAATCAGAGTAAAATTGAATGAAACAATGATTGCAACTATAGAGAGATGGGGTACAGAAAATAAAAGCAAAAGCAGTTATGTTTTTCCTATTTTGCAGGATATTACAAAACCTGATAAACAGAAGGCTGAAATTAAACAGACTATAAAGCTGACAAATAAGTATATGAACAGGATTGCTGAGAAGTTAGAAATCAGTGGAGGTTTAAATACTTATCATGCCCGGCACTCATTTGCAACACAGCTGATGAGAAGTAACGCCCCGTTGTCAATGATTAAAGATATGCTAGGACACCAGAAAATTACAACAACTGAAAACTACTTAGGTAGCTTTGAGGAGGAGGTGGAGAATGAGTATTTGAGTATGTTGTAAAGTAGTTTAGTCTTTTCAATAATCATTAAGCGCATCATAGGCAAATCTCAAGAGGCGAAGAGTTTTTTGCAGGTGGGTTGAAAAAGTTTGAAAAATCAAATATTTAAAATTTAGCAGAAATGAAGATGGATTTGCAATCTATACTAAAGCACACTCTTTTCTCTCCTACAGACATTACTTTCAGAAAAATGAAAGAGTTCTGTGAAACCCCAACAGACGCCATTGAAATTATTGAGTTTGACAACTTACTTCTTCATGAATTAAATAACGTTCTTCCTGTACTAAAAATAAAAATAAGGCTAGGGGATAAATTCGAAAATAAAAATAAACTGGCTATAACAAAGTCTGTGATGGAAAAAATTAGAAATTTAGTAAAAGGTAGGTATTCACGCTTGGCAATGTATCAGACCCAAATCGCGCTGATAGTTTGTAACGGTATGTCTTCTACTAATAAACCCTTATTCCATGATGGAGGGAAAGGAATAAAAGTAAAAAGCGAATTATCAAGACTGAAAAAATTACTTCAAGAGAAAACGGAAATAGACTTAGGCTTTATAAATCCTGAAGAATCAGATGTTGAAACGGTTAAAGAGTTCTCTCCAAAATATCATATTGACAGGATTATCGTGAAGTTAAAAGATGATAATGGCAATACTGAGTCGATGAATATGAAAATTTATGACGGCAGTATTGAGGAGAGTGATTATAATTACCCTATATCAGAAAAGGTACAACTTGATTTTCTATTTGTTGAAGCCCTTGAAAATATCTTCGAGAAGTTTTATGTGAATGATAGTTATAAGAAAGAAAACACTAATCATGCCTTTTGTCAGCAGTTCTTCGACTATATTAATAGACAAACCCCACTTTCAACACACAACGGTATTTCTGAAAGAGAAATATTAACATTTTTTACTGAAATTTATGAATTGACAGGGCATAAGTTTCCAAAAACCTCTGATAAGGTGGAATTAGTTGAAAAATGGCTGAAGCCTGTACGTAAATAGTTGATAATCAATGGGATAAAAAACATCTAAAACCCCAAAAAAACCTCCCATTTTTCTACTTCACTATTGTTTTTTATTGTATTTGTTTTGCATTGTCATTTGAGAATAAACATTAGCCAAATGACAAAACAAGATGAAAAACGGTGTCATTATCACCACCCCCAAAGAACTCCAGACACTCATACAAGATGCAGTGAATGTTGCAGTTCAACAGTTCTCACTTCCTCTAAAGGTTGACCCTTTGCCTCTACGAGATTACCTGAGTATAGAGCAGACATGCAGGTTTCTGAACCTTGCTAAGCCTACCCTATATGCCTATACGAGCAAGAAGCAAATACCTTACATCAAGAAAGGTAAACAGCTTTACTTTGTCAAGTCCGAACTTGAAAAGTGGCTTGAAGAAGGTAGCATAAAAACCAGTAAAATTTTAACAAACAAAAAAAACAAGTAGATGGCTATTGAAAGTAAAGTAACGTTTTCGATGGAAGAGGTGGCATTTGATTTGAATATCAGTAGAAAGCAGTTGTTCTGTATTTTAAGAAAATACAGAATTATAATAGACCGCTCTGTTGAGCCAGAGTTTCTGTTCATGGGATATTTTGAAGAGAGCATAGTTAAGATTCACAATGGTACATTTAAAAAAGATGTAAAACTAGTGAGAGTAACTGCCAAGGGTAAGAGTTGGTTGAAACGAATAATTCCACTGTTAATACCGAAATTTTAGAATGGAGTCCGCAAGAGTTAAACTCAGTAAGGAGCATATTTTGCAGAAGACAAATACTGGCTATGATGTTTTCAAGTACTATATACTAGATTTTAAAGAGCCAAAGAAAGCCTTTCCAGCAGTAAATAGAAGCGATAAACATCCATCAGCAAATGTCTTTCAAACAGGTACCGGTGAGTTTTTGTACAAAGATTTTGCAGATGAAAAGGCAATGGATTGCATAGCTTTGGTAATGAAATTACATGGTTTAGATTACAGTGGAGCATTACAAACCATATGGCAAGATTTAAAATTGGGTCAGATAACACAGTTATTTGAGGGTGGCGGTTCTTTTGATTATTGGTCTCAATATGTAGAAAAAGAGCAGGTAGCCGAAATCTTCAAGGAGTATGATATTGAATCACTAAAAAGCTATACAACAAACAATGGGCGTATGGTCAAGGTACAAGATAATAGCCCAGTTTTTGCCTTTAAAATTAGTGAAAGCTGTTATAAATTATACAAGCCGTGCGAGACAGATAAAAGATATAAACATCAATGGATTGGGCATAAGCCTCATGACTATATTGATATATATGGGTTTCAGCAACTTCCCGAGCATTGCCCTACAATATTGATTACAGAAGGTTTAAAAGATTGTGTGGTGGCCAATGCAAACTTGAATAGTGAAGGTATATGGGCAGTGGGGATTGATAATGTGTCTACAGTAATACGGCCAGAGCTTGTATTGCAATTGCAGAATAAATGTGATAATCTAATATTATGCCTCGATATTGATGACAGAGGCATAGAGGGCAGTAATAAGAAGGCTGAAGCATTAGGTTTGAGAAATTTTATTTTACCTCACACATTACGTGATAACAATGGCAAAGATATTTCAGATTGGTTTGCATTAGGCTTGGGTAAAGACGGTCTTCTTGAGGCGTTAGATAAGGTTCTGGTACTTCCAGAACCATCTACTCCTAATCAGAGTAGCTTCTTGGGTGGTTCATTGTTAATGGGGCTTCTTGAAAAAGAAAAGGCCATTGCTGATGCAGCTTTAAACGAGATAGTCTCTTTACCCACATTATTTGCAATAAACGGGATACCAGCTATAAAGAAGAATACAATCAACTGTATTCAAGGTAAGCAGGGTTGTCATAAAAGTAGGCTAGGAGAAGGATTGATGGCTTTGGCACTCTCAAACAACGGTAATGATGAATACTTAGGTTTTAAGAAGGTTATAGGGGATTCAATAACAAGCTGTTATATAGATTCAGAAAGAAACATTTCTGACGAATTTCCTTTAGCTATTAAAAGTATTCAATCCCAAGCAGGTGCAGATAAAGGTACTCTTCACCCTGATTTTAGATTTACAAGCATTAAACAAGTGTGCAGAAAACAAAGGCTTGAGGCTGTAAAGCAATTTCTAGAAGAAATCAGGCGAAGTACTAATAAACACCTATTCGTAGTACTAGATGTTCTAACAGACTGTATTAGCAACTTCAATGACGTTTCTGAATCAATGGAATTATTGGACTATTTGGGAAATCTGTGTGAAAATAGTGATGCTACGTTTTTACTAATTATTCATGAAAATCCAAATTCAGATAAAGGACGGGGACATTTAGGTACAGAGTTAGCAAATAAGGCCTCTACTGTGCTGAGTATAGGTTTTGAAAAGAATAAAAGTACTGATGATACTGATTTGATAAATCTAAAGTTTCTGAAGCTCAGAAGTGCCAAAAGACCACAAAAAATTTACTTGGAGTATAATGAGCAAGCAAAAGGATTAGTATTAGCCAGTCAGAGTTTAATTAATGAAGTTACATCAGAGAGAAAACAAAAGGCTGATATTGGTCTAATTGCAGAGTTTTTAGGTGGTTACATGGAAGTCGATGGTAAGTATAGCCAACAACATTTAGTCGATAAGCTGACAGCTGAATTTAGTAGTTCAGTCAATACAATCAAACTAAGGTTGGACGAGATTGAGAGCCAGAAAAAAGAAGTTTTTTATATTAATGGAAATTCTTACACAATAAAGAAGCTCTCAGACAATGGTAAAGCAACTTTTTATATACTGGATCAAATTGTTGGTGAAGAAATCAATTAATAACACACCTAACCAAGCCAAAGGTCTTATACAGTATTTTTGGTTTGGTTGGGTTAAACAATATCAAAAATGTTTTTTACTGGAAAAATCGAAGAAATAATACCTGAAATATCTATAGAAAGTATACAAGGTGTACAGAGAAAAATTGAAGTTTTAATTAATGTTGAAGATGGAAAATATCCTAAGTATGTCTGTGTGGATGTTTGGAATGATAAGATTGATAATCCGGATATAGTCATAGGCAAGACTGTGAAAATCCAGTGCAATCTGCAGGCAAGAAAAAAAGGTGACAGGTATTTTAATAATATTACCGCTTTGCAGATAGAGCCAATCAGCTAAAAACAGCGACTAATTTTGACCCAACCAAGATATAAATCTATATAGTAGGATTGTTTTGGTTGGGTTGAATTTTAGTATTACAGGTGTTATAGATGATAGTTTCTGATACTACTATAGTGCTGTAAAACAACAGCAGGATTAACTTTTGACCAACAAAATTTAGAGAATGAAAAATCACTTATCCTGCAATTTTTCAATAATCTTTCTCAGATTCTCAATCTCTTCTTTCTGTTGAGAGATGATTAGCTCGTACAGGCTTTTTTCATTTTCAGAGGTGCTAATATGGTTTACAACATAACCATTTCCAGTCTGATTATGCATCACGTTAAAAACCATGCTCTCATTAAAATTGATAATATCTTCCACTTTAATTCCCAGAACCTCTGCTATCTTTTCTAATTTGTGATAGCTTACCTCTGTTTCATTTCTTTCAATTTTACCATATCCTGATGGAGTCATACTTAAAGAATTAGCCACATGCTCTTGTGTGAAATTCTTTAGCTCTCTTAATTTTTTGATTTTAGTGCCTATTTCCATTGGTTAGATATTTACCTCCTCCAAAGTTGTAAATAAATCGTGACAGTAACAAAATGAGCCTTGAAAATTTATGGCTAGTAGATAGCTTTGTTAGTTAAAAACAACCAATTATTTCTTTATATCATTAAAAATTTCCACAATGAAACGTCAATTCTTAAAACAGACAATTTTTCTGTTTTTGTTCCTTACAACATATTCAAACCGTGGTTTTAGCCAATCAAATAGTCCTGAACAAAACACGACAGAATACCCAATTCCGTACATCGCTCCACAACAAATTGAGCCGGTTATTCCTATCAATATTCCTAATAGTCGAGTTGAGCCTGTTACTCGAACTAAACCTGAAATTTCTTTAGAAGAGCTTATTGAACAATCTGCTGCAAAAATAAGACTCCCTGAAGACCCTCATCCTTATGCACCTAAAGAAATATTTAGAAGTCCAGAATTAGAACCTTACATTAAAGAAGGGATGTCTTTTAATACAGATCAAATTAAATCAGGTTCATTACAATTGCGCTATGAAAGCCATATGAATGAGAAAAGGAAACAAACTATGATACTTTTTGGAATTATAGTAATTGCCTCTCTTTTATTAGCTTGTAGTTACTTAATACTTAAAGATACTGAAGACACTTTAATCGGAGTCTCTAGCAATATAAAGAATGTTGACGAAGAGGCACTGAAGCAAAATTTGAACATTTCGAAAACAACAGAAATTGATGAAGAGACTTTGAAGCAAAAACTCGGGTTGTGATAATATCTACCTTCAAAACATATTTATTATAATGAACATTTTCTCAAAAATATCAACCTTCCTTAGTAGAATTGTTGATGTTATTACGCAAGGAAATCTTGAAAGAGTAAGAATCTTAAAAGAGTTTAATACCTTGTTCAAACAGGCTTTTTTGCAGGGTGAAATTGATAGACTGTGTACAGTTATAACATCAATGGGAAACCCCAAGTTTACCCATTCTCTCAGTTCCATCTACCTTAGAAGTGGTTTTAAGATTACTATTGAGAATGATGAAGATTTAAGTGAGAATAATTTCTGGGAGATAGCCAAATATGTTCTCGACAGCGCCCCATTTATAAGGCAATTAATGGCATTGGGATACGATACTCTAATTATTGTAGGCAAAACCAATACTGCTGGTATTCAAATTTCATTAAAACAAGTGGTTGATTTGCAAAAATTTATGTTAGAGCAAGCCAAATGATTATGAGAAATAATATCATATATATTGGGTCCATAATTATGGTAGTATGTGTTTTTTTCTTAGTAAGGAGATACCTTATACGTAAAAAATTAAGAAATCTAATGCTTAAGGATATGGACAGAGATTTCGGGAATACAACTCAAAACATTATTCTTAGTATTTCAAAAAGCCATGATTTATATAAAAACCTGATTAAGCAAACTCACCCTGACAGATTTCAAGATAATAAAAGAGAAATGGCAACAGAACTTTCCATGAGAATAACTAAGGCGAAAAGAAATTATTCTGAGCTTGTCAAATTACAAGAAGAAGTAGAGAACTTTAAAAGTAGTTGACGTATTTTCTTAATGACATTTTTCATAGTTCTGCTATTAGTAAAAAACACAACTTTCACAGGCAAACTATGATTTTTAACCAATTGTATTATTGCAACCCAATTTTAAATTTTACCCACTGAGTTTTTCAGCATTGTTACCCAAATTTTTTTCTTCTCACCCCCCCATATATCAATATGTATCTTAGAGGCTTCATTCCCTTGACCCCCCATACTAAAAGATAGGAGGTAACGCCCGGCATTTTCAAAATTGAAATAAAATAATGAACCAATGTAGATACTGACATTTACATTGGTTTTTTATTGTCTGTAATCTCACAGCTATAAATTGCATATAGCTTAATCTTCAAAAGTTGCCTCTCCTCTCTGCAAATTTATTTCTTTCACTTTAATTCCTTAATTCAATGGTAACTGTAACTGCTTATCAGCAAAGAACCTCAGTAGAGGGTAAAGACTATTTTGCTCTTGAACTCCAATCTGATGACATGGAGTTTGTTATTTCTCAAAACACAGGAAGGCACTACATCACAACAAGAAAATGCTGGATTTCTTCTACTTTCAATGAATCTATGTGCCTGAAAATGTTAGGTAAAACAATGGCAGGTTCCATCACTAAGACTGAGTGTGAACCTTATGAATTTACAATTCCTGAAACAGGAGAGGTCATAACAAGGCAACACAGATATGATTATTCACCTGTTGAACAAAGTAGCATGGAACAGGTGGTGATGCAGAAGGATGAGTTAGTGTTTGCCTAAGTGTTCATTAAAACTATTATGGGAGTAGAGCTAATTGGCTTTACTCCTTTTTTATTTCACTTTAAACCAATGCCTAAATGCAATTACAATTAGCACAAAGAAAAAATGTAAAAATCAAACTCGGATTACAAGGTTCAAGCGGTTCTGGTAAAACTTATTCAGCACTGTTAATTGCTTATGGAATTACCCATGATTGGACTAAAGTAGCAGTAATTGATACTGAGAATCATTCAGCAGAATTATATGCACACTTAGGTTCTTTTTATGTACTGAATCTTCAACCATTATTCTCTCCTGAGAAATACAGAGAAGCATTAGACATCTGTTTAAAAGCAGGGGTGGAGGTAATCATTATTGATTCCATTTCTCATGAATGGGATTACATCATTGATCAGCATGGAGCGCTATCTGGTAATTCGTATACTAACTGGAGTAAGTTCACACCCAGACACCAAAGATTCATTCAATCCATGCTACAAGCAGATGTACACATTATCTGTACCATGAGAGCTAAACAAGATTATGTACTGAATGAAAAGAATGGAAAACAAGTTCCTGAGAAAGTTGGATTACGTGCAATTCAAAGAGATGGTTTAGATTATGAACTAACCATTGTGTTTGAAATTGATATTAAGCACTATGCAGTTGCCTCTAAGGATAGAACAGAACTATTTGTTAATAAAAAACAGAGTTTCAGATAACTATTGAAACAGGTAGGATACTCTTGGATTGGTGCATGCAGGGAGTAGCAGCAGAAAAGCTACCTAAGAGTTCTCCAATCATTATTGAACATATTAATTCCTGCAGCAATATAGATGAGTTAAGGGAGCTGTATAATAACACTGCTCCTGAAGAACAAACAGATTTTCGTAAAGAATTCAATCTCAGAAAATCACAACTGCAATCACCGGTAAATTAATCACTAGCAAAACATCCTATTGATATGGAAAACCAATTATTAGCTGATATTCAGCAGCATAAAACCATTGAATCAGTTATTTCAACTGATAACCTCTTTATTCAAGCAAATACTATTCCTGTAACCTTAACAGAGGTACAAGAAACACATCTGATTCCTGTATATGTAAAAGATAATGAACCGGTTATTTCTCATCAGGAGTTTATCCATTCAGCATTAGAAGTGGTTCATCAAATCTATAAAGAAGAGCAGATTCTATCTCCGGCCATTAGAGTATCACATCCTATTAAGGGTAGAATACCTGATGCAAAAGATAAACCAGCTAAAGATTTACTGGAACATGAGAAAACTATCTACTTTGAAAGAATGGCTTTTGTAATAGAGATACCCACTATCAGAGATACCATTAATGGAAATGAAATTACCTTAACAATAGGAGGGGTAAAGAGCTATAGTTTAGATAATCTCTACAACAAAAAAGGAGTAGATGAACACTTCAAGATTTTCATCGGATTTCAGAATAAAGTATGCTGTAATCTATGTGTCTGGTCTGATGGATATGTAGGTGATTTAAGAGTTAAGAATGTATCTCAACTCATGAAGGGAATCTATGATTTAGTGCTTCGTTTCAATGCAGAAAAGCAGGTTTACCTCATGCAGAATATGCTAAACTATAACTTAACTGAGCATGAATTTGCTACGCTGATAGGTAGAGCTAAGTTGTACAGTTATTTACCTCATCAGGAGAAGAAAATGATACCTCCATTGGTTTTTGGAGATAATCAGATAAGCATGGTTGCAAAGGATTATTACAATGATCAATCATTCTGCAGACAGGAGGATGGAAGTATCAACTTGTGGAATCTGTATAATCTGTTTACCGGAGTCAACAAGCAATCATACATTGATACCTTTCTGGATAGGGGAGTAAATGCTTATTCATTTATTCAAGGATTGGTGTATTCAATGGAGAGTAAAGAAAAATGTTGGTTTTTATCGTAGCACTCTAACAGGTTAGTTTCAGTAACTGACCTGTTTTTTAATAAGAACTTATGAATAACAAATACGATCCCAGAATTGTAATAGATCCTTTTTCACTACTGGTGGTAAACACCAAAGGAGAGTTAAGAAGAATCTATTGTCCGTTTTTAGTGAGGTGTGTTGTACCTATTGATGATTTGATACTGAATCACATATATACTGTAGATATGGTTAGTATTGATTTATCAGAATACATCTTCTTCTCCCTCAGAGGGAAAGGATATGTGTATAAGAGGTTTGAAATATTGATTAATTAAACATTTACTCATATTTATCTCAATTAAATATAACCACATCAGATTTAAATTAGGCATTTGTTTTTTTGGGAGTTATAATTTTTACATTTCTTATTCTAAAACTGCAAGCTTTTGTATTTAAACAAGGGAATTAATTCAATAACAATTTTTTTGGCTTTAAAGGATCCCATTTTATAAATTAATATTGCTTATTAATATAATATTTAGTACCATTGTACACTTAACCTTGACAAGCTATTCTATAAATTGAATACTTCTGATTTAATATATCTTGACTATAATGCAACTACTCCACTGGATGAAAGAGTACTTGATTCAATGCTCCCCTTTTTTAAAGGGTACTTTGGTAATTCATCAAGTAATCATCATTTTGGTAAAAATATAAAAAAAGCTGTCGAGAAAGCTAGAGAGCAAGTATCTAACTTACTAAATTCTGAACCTAGAGAAATTATTTTCACTTCTGGAGCTACAGAAGCTGTCAATTTAGCGATAAAGGGAACATTGATTGCCAATCAATCTAAAGGCAAACACGTCATTACCTGTAAAACTGAACATAAAGCTGTTCTAGATACTTGTAAATACCTTGAGCAAGTTGGTTTTGATGTATCATACATTTCTGTAACAAATGATGGAATAATTAATATTGAGGAATTCAAAAGTGCTCTAAGACCTGATACTGTTTTAGTTTCAATTATGTGGGTAAATAATGAGACTGGAGTAATCCAACCGATGAAAGAGTTAATTGATATTACTCATGAGAACAACTCATTATTTTTTACAGATGCTACACAGGCAGTTGGGAAAATCCCCATTGATGTTTATGGACTAGACTTAGACTTGCTTTGCTTTTCTGCACATAAATTCTACGGACCGAAAGGAACAGGAGGACTATTTGTAAAAAAGGGAATAAAAATTGAAACACAAACTCATGGAGGTGGGCATGAAATAGGCTTAAGAAGTGGAACAAGCAATGTGCCGACAATTGTTGGGATGGGAATAGCTTGTGAAATTGCTTTAAAGGAGATGGATTCTAATTCTAAAAAGATTTTAAGTTTAAAAAGTATGTTGGAAACAACTTTACTTGAAATTGAGGGCGCATTTATTAATGGAAATTTGGAACAGAGACTTTATAATACACTAAATATCTCTCTTCCATCATTTGACGCTAATTTCTTTATAGATAGATACAGAAATATCGCAGTTAGTAATGGTTCTGCCTGTACCTCAGCACTAGTTCAACCTTCTCATGTATTGATCGCAATGGGATTGAATGAAGAAGAGGCTATGGGAAGCTTGAGATTATCATTAGGGAAATTTAATACTATTGAGGAGATTGAAAAGTTCGTTGAAATTATTTGTTTAAAATCATAACTATTAAAAAGTAGTAAGATGTTAAATAGTGTTGAATGGTCTGTTGATAGAGATTATAAGACAGGAAGTGAAAATGAGCCTATTCAATTTTATATTGATGCACTATGCAATAGTAAATCATTTGACCTTTTGTTAGGCTACTTTAGTTCTTCTGCAATAAATGTTTTATCTATTGGATTTGCTAGTTTTTTATATTGTGGGGGTACTATGCGGATGGTTATTAACAATATCCTTTCTGAGCAAGATAAAGATGCTATAAAAAAAGGACTAGAAGGAAACATAGATCCTACATATATTAAATTAGATGAAATTAAAAGCTTAAGAAAAACACTTGATGAATATGGAAAACACTTTTTTGAATGTTTTTCGTGGTTAATTGCGAACAAAAGAATTCAAGTTAAGATAATTCAACCCAAAAGTGGTAAAGGCATCTCTCATTATAAATCAGGTATTTTTAATGATGGGATAAATAAAGTGGGTTTTAAAGCATCATGTAACTTTACAGCTTATGGTTTGTTAGAAAACCTTGAAGAATTAGATAGTTTCCTCACATGGGAAAATGGAAGGTCTAATAAATGGATTAACGCACAAAGCCGCTATTTTAATGAAATTTTTGAAGGGCGTGCAGATTTCGTTGAGTACTTAGAAATTGATACAGTATTAATTGCAATTCGAAGTGAGTTTGGTGATAAATCATTAAATGAATTATTAGCGCAAGAAAAATATCTCATTGAAAAAAGGAATAAGCTGCCAATAAACGAGAGATTAAAAAGGTCTTTAAAAGCGGCTTACAAAAAAGTTGAGAAGTTTGAAGAAATAGAATTGCTTCCTAAATTTCCTTTTGGAGGAAGACCACGTGAATACCAAACCCATGCCTATAACAATTGGGTTAATAATGATTTCAAGGGTATTTTTGCAATGGCAACAGGTACGGGAAAAACTATTACCTCTCTGAATTGTTTGTTGCAAGAAATGAATAGGAATAATATGTCTATTTATCACTGTTTGATTTTAGTTCCTACAATTACACTTGTTAATCAGTGGGAAGATGAAGCAAGGAAATTCAATTTTTTTGAGGTTGTAAAAGTATCTTCAAAAGTAGATTGGGAGAGTGAATTAGCTACAACTTTATCTACTGCTAAGCGAATTCCAACCTCTTTTGTAATTATAACCACTTATGCATCCTTTGTAAAAGAGAGATTTTTAAAATATTTAAAAGAATTACCCAGTGATACTTTATTTATAGCTGATGAAGCTCATAATATTGGTTCCAAAAGTGTTTTAAATAGCTTGGAAAGGGTAAATCTCCCCAAAAGAATAGGTTTATCTGCAACACCTAAGAGAATTTATGATTTAGAGGGTAGTATTGCTATGGAAAGGTTTTTCAACGATAAAGAGCCATATACTTATTCATTCTCAATGGAGCGTGCAATTGAAGAAGGAATACTTTGTAAATACTATTATTATCCTCATATCATATCTCTTACTGATGAAGAATTGATTGAATACATTGAAATAACAAAAAAGCTAGCTAAATTTTATAATAATAAATCAGGGAATTTAGAAGAAAATGACATTGTCGAAAAATTACTATTGAAAAGAAAGAGAATAATACATAAAGCAATAAATAAGTTATCAAAAACAAGAGAGATTTTAGAAGCTCGATTTAAAAAGGAAGGTAATCTTAATTATACTTTTATTTACGTTCCAGAGGGTAATACTCAAGAAATAACGGAGGATGATAATAGTGATGAGGAAAGTATTAAAATAATTAATCAATATACTAGAGAAGTTGGTAAAATAGACAAATCAATTAAAGTAAACCAGTTTGTTAGTGGAATGGTAAATAGAAATGATATTTTAGACCAATTTAAAGCAGGTAAAATTCATGTGATTGCTTCTATGAAATGTTTAGATGAAGGCGTTGATATTCCAAGGGCTGAACACGCAATCTTTTGCTCAAGTACTGGAAATCCTAGACAATTCATTCAAAGAAGAGGCAGAGTTTTACGAACTCATTCTCAAAAGTATATTGCTATTATTCATGACCTCATAGTAGTACCTGATTTATCCTCATCAAACAAGGAATCTGATACATTTAGAGTTGAAAGAAGTTTAGTAGAAAAAGAGCTAGAAAGGGTAATGTATTTTGCTTCATTGGCTATTAACCCTTTTGAAACAGAAAATGTATTTTCGGAGATTTGTAAGCATTATGATTTGAATATTTATACAATACACAATAAATTAAAAAACAATGACTAAAGAAGATATATTGAGAGCCTATTTAGAGGATGATTTATTTATTGAAAAAGGATATTTAAAAGAAGGGGAAGCGAACAAATCTAAATGGTCGTCCACAACTAACAATAATTTAATTAATGTAATCAAATTAGCAATTGAAGGCGAATTGACTAAGGAGAGTCCAAATGTCACAGAAAAGAAAATTAATACATTAATGAATAGGCAATCATGATACTAGAAAGCATAGAATTAACCAATTTCATGTGTTATGCTGGCACGAATAAATTTGAATTTACTGAAGGCATAAATGTTATCATTGGCGATAATGGTTATGGCAAGTCAAAGTTATACGATGCATTCTATTGGGTAATGTATAATAGATGCTTTGATACTTCTATAAAGAAATTTGCTGAAACTAGTACACTTAAACGGCTTATAGTTTCAGATAAAGCTATAAAAGAACAGGAAGATGGTAGTATAACTGCATCTGTAATACTTACTTTTCGGAATACTGAAAAAGATAGCGTTTATATCTTAGAAAGACGATACACTGTCAATAAATCAGGGGAAACCATTAAAGAAGATCAGGATAGTGAAGAAATAATATGGTTTAAAGAACTTTCTTTTTTAACTGCAAGAGAAGTAATAGAGAAAGAAGAAGTCAAAAGAATCAAAGATAATATTTTGCCTGACAACATTAAACCATATATGTGGTTTCAAGGAGAACAAGTCGAATCTATTATTGACTTTAATAAAAGTGATACATTAACACAAGCAATTAATACTTTATCAAATATAACTCGATTTGATAAAATTATTGACATTGCACAAGGTTTAAAAGAATCATCCTCCAGGGAATTTAATAAAAAACAACGTGATTTAAGTAGTAATAAAGGTGAAAGTGAAAGATTAGAAGTAGAAAGACAAAATCTCTTGGGAAGAATAAAAGCACTCGAACTTCTAGAACTTCAGATAAAAGATAATTTAGCAACAGCTGAAGAAAAATCAGAAACTCTGTTAAATCAACTAACAGATGCAAAAAATATACGTGAGATAGAAGCAAGAAGAAACTCGATTGAAAAAAACTTGATTGAGGTTCAGGAAGAATATAATGATGAACAAAAGAGTTTACATAAACGCATGTTTACAGATAAATGGATCTTAAAAGGAACCGAAAAACTCTTTGAGGATTATAGCAAAATTTATGGTGAATTCGAAAGGAAAAAGTTGCAAAATGAAGCTAGTATTCAAGCCAAATTAGATGCTGAAAATGCTTTACTAGTAGAATTACAAGCAAGGTTGCCAATAGATGTTCCAGAGCCAATACATCTTGAACACATGTTAAGTATTGAAAAATGTTTAGTTTGTGATAGAGAAGCTTTAAAAGAATCAGAGCCTTGGCTGAAAATCAAAGAGCTTATGGACCGTTCTAAAATGAAAATAAAGACATTAGAGGATACGGAAATAACGACACATAACTTTAGTGGTGATTTGAAAAAACTATATCATAATGGACTTGGGTTGAGTCATAATATTAAAGATATTGATGATAATATCGCATCAATTTTTAGGAGGCTGAAAAGACTTGATAAAAGGAGAAAATCGCTATCAGAAGAGTTGAGTAAAATAGAATCCGAAAAAAATAGCTTAATAGTAAATGCTTCATTGAATGTTAGTCAAGCAAATAATTTATTGAATGAGTATCTTGCCCAGAATGAATTGGTTAAGCGTTCAATTGCTGAAATTACTTCAAACGCAAATATTGTATCAAAAAAAAGGGAAGATTTGGCGAAAATAGAAGCAGAGTTAAATAAGCTAGTAATAGGAGAAATCCCTGCATATTTATTAGAAAAGGTTAAAGTCTTAGAAGAGTTTTACCAAGTAGCACATTCAACTAGGAAACGAGTATTCAGTAAGTTGGTGAAAATGTTGGAAGTAGAGGCGAACAAGCATTACATGGAAATGACACAAGAAAATATGTCTTCCAGAGGAGTTATAAAGTTAAAAGAGTTAAGTAATGGAAAAAATTATATGCCAGAATTAGTAGATGAGAAAGGAAATGTACTGCTGCAACTTAATACAGGTAATATTATTCTTATTAAACTTGCAACAATTATGGCTATTATCTCAGCCCGTCAGGGTTCAAGAGATACAGATTTATATACATTAATTACAGATGCACCTATGTCTGTTTTTGGAGAAGATTATACAATTGGGTTTTGTAAAACTGTAAGTAAGGTGTACAGACAAAGTATAATAATGAGCAAAGAGTTTTATAAAAACCTATCTCTTAGAAAACAATTGCTTACTGATACTGAAATTAAACTCGGCAAGGTGTATTTGATTACCCCATCAATACAAGAAAATATAAGAAGTAATAGAAATAGCTTATCTACTAATATTGAAAAGTTAAACTGAAATGGAATTACTTAAACGTATAAAAGATAGAGCTCCAGAATATGATAACCAATATTATCAATTGATACTGGATTTTACTATAGAACAAGGTGGGAAAGCAGGAACAAGTAGTGAGGAAACAAGATGGAAACAAGGAAAGTATTTCTCTACTCGCTACGAAATGTATATGTATGCTGCTTTACTAGGATTGAAGAAAGACTATAAAGTGCCAATTGCTTATGGCACAGAAAAAAGTAAATTTATAGAAATGAGAGCTTGGCAACCACAAGATATAACTGATTATGTAATAATGGGAGTATTGAGTAAATCAGGGGTTGATTTCCATGAGTTAGAAAATCTCGAAGAAGAAAAAATAGAGAAAAAAATTACTGAGTTACGTAGTTTATTGGAAGACTATGCCAATGGAGGTTTTGATATAATTAGAGCGAAAAGAGAGGAAGAACCTTCTTTTTTCTTACAAAATGAGAATTGCTTTATTGATTTACTTGACTAATTATGTATTTTTTGTTTAAGAAATGAAACAAACTGCTTTCGAACTTGGAGAACATCTTTTGCTGAGAAATATTTCTTATTATCCTTCGCCTATCTTATGGGAAAAATGGGATATAGATAGTTTGGATATAAAATTCAACAAGTGGAAAGTAATAAAGTACCTGAATGATGATGGAGATGATCTTAATATTGATATAAGTAAGGTACCTAATGACAAAGGAGGTTTGTATTTATTTTATGTAAATTGTAATCAAATTTCTGGCATTTCTGAGTTGCCTTTTTACGTAGGGAGAGCCCAATTAACAGAGGGTCAAAATCTAAGGAAAAGAGTACGAGAATATTTTACAAAGTTTTCTAAGGATGATGAAAGGCCAAAAATTACTAGAATGTTTAAATATTGGAGTAAAGAATTATATTTAGCATTTTTAGTTTTAGAAAATAATATATGTATTGTTGATTTAGAAAAGAAATTAATAAATTCATTATTGCTCCCTATGAATGATGAAATACCAGATAAAGAAACAAAAGAAGCAGTTAAAGCATTTAATTTATGAAAATTCCCGCAATCAGAGGTAAAATTGGTAATTGGGAGTATTATATTTCAACTCTAACTTTTCAACAAGTTAATGATCATGTCTCTAGAGTAGATGATGAATTGCATAAATCTGAAAGTTTGAGAGAACTTATACAAAGAAGTATATCAAAGAATTTTGTAAGTATAAAGACATATATTTTGAATCAGTCAGAATTCTTCTTTAATTCTTTGGTATTGGCTGTATATAATGATTATCCTGAATGGATTGAGATAGAAGTTAAATACGATAACTTTGAGACTTATCAAATTGGTTTATTAGATTTTCCTTCACAACATAAAATTTTCCCTGTTGATGGACAGCATAGAGTTGAAGGCATAAAAGCAGCGTTAGCAGAAAACCCATCTTTGGCCAATATGAAAGTTTCAGTTATTTTCATTGGGCATAAAAATGATGAGAATGGTTTAAAAAGGACAAGAAGGCTTTTTTCTACTCTAAATAGATATGCAAAACCAGTTACTATGGATGATATAATAGCTTTAGATGAGGATGATTCTATAGCAATAGTAACAAGAGATTTGCTAGAATTACATCCTTTGTTTACCGGTAAAAAAGTAACAAAAAGTAAAAATAAAGCTATTGCCAATGATGATAAAGATTCTTTTACTTCAATTATTACACTATATGAGTGTAATAGGGAGTTATTAAAATGTTTTAGAAAAATTCAAAAATCTTATAGACCTAAGCCATCTAGAGATTCAAAATCATTCGAAGAATTTTTGAAAATAAGACCTGATGAAGAAGACGTACAAGCTTTTTTAGATTTCTGTTTCTACTTTTGGAATAAGCTTTTAGATTCATCTGAAATATTAACGAATTTCGCTAGCGATAAATCATTACGTCCTGCAGAGAAATATAGAAATAATATAAATGGTGGAAATCTTCTTTTTAGACCTGTTGGTCTTTTCCCTTTTATTCAATCCGTTATTGAAATCAATAAACGAACTGAGAAACCTTTTGAATGGATATTTAATAAATTTTCCAAACTTGATTTTACTATAAACCAAATACCCTGGCGACAGGTTTTATGGAATGATTATAATAAAACAATGATAATGGGTAATAAAACACTCACAAAACAAATTTTAATTTATATATATCAGCAGGATTTACTGAAAGCCACTGAAAAAGAATCATTAATTCAAAAATACGCACATGCAATAAATTTTGATGGTCAAAATGTCTCTGACGTTTTAATGGAGATAAAATGAGTTAACAGGAAAACAATCCATACTCTTAGACTAAAAACCTTTTTAGATATTCAATACCTTCATTAAGACTATTAATTACTACTCCAGAAGGTCTATACGTAATTTTAAAATATCTTTCAAATAATACATCAGAACTAGATTTCTCATCAATAAGAATTATTGTTTTGTTGAGAGCATAAGCCATACCTAACTCAAATGCTAGTCCGTATCCTGAAGGATTTGTTGCTTCCATGTAAGCAAATATTATATCGCATTCTTTTATGAAGTGAATATCCCAAGTTGAATAATAATCAGGTTTTTCTAATCTGTGCTCACGTGGATTAAAAAATATGGCTTTATCTCCTATTGAGGATTTAACATTAGATTGCCAATCACTACTTAATCCTCCGGATAAAAATATTTTTGGTAAATAACTCATTTTTTTATTTCTGAGGCTGTGTATATTGAAAATGGTAATTCTAAAGAGATTTTATAAAATCTATTCCTAGTTTGCCTAAAGAATAAGTACGAACATATCAAGCATATATATAATATTACATGAATTACATCACTTTGAAACAGTTGGAAAAAACTAAAAGAGTTATTTAAAATGCTAAATAGAATACCAAATATTCCAATTAGGAAAGAAATATTTCCTGCCTGATTTGAAAGTTCTGATCTAAATGTAAATGAATAAACTTTTTGGTTATATTCTGGATAGTAACTCATGATAATATTTCTTATATCTTTTACTGTTGCCGAGTCAAAATTTTCATCTAGACCGTTTTCCGTTAGATTTTTAACAATAAGTTTTTTAGCTATTAAGAAGGGTTTTTTATGAGAGACTGTTTCTTCAATTTTCTCCTTATATGTAATATATGAACAGCGCCTAAGTATTTCTTCTTTAATTAGTCCTAGACCATAAGCACCATGACCTAGTATATATGCTAAAATGATAAAAGAATATGAGTGAAAATTTGGAATCAAATTATTTAGTTTATTAACTTCAATTAAATAAATGGGATAAATTACATATTGAAGTAAGATAAGAAGATAACTACCTGGAAGGAGATAACCTATTATATCCCAAATAAATTCTTTGAATGAATCAAAAAAGCTTTTGACTTGGTCCATTTTAGTTTATATAAAACAACTTGCACAGCCTTCTTCCTCTGCATCTGCGAGAATGTCAAGCAAGTAATGAGATTGTGATTTATTCTTTCTTTGAGTTCTTTTAATGTACTCTTCTTTAATCCTTTCTATTCTTTCAGGCTTTATAAGTTCTGACAAGGGTTCATCTTGAATCCAAGTATATCCATCTCGTTCATATGCCATAGCTTTTGAAAATAGTTCTGGATGTTGTTCATACAACCACACCCATTCTATTTTTTGTTGGTAAAAGCAAAAGAAGCATCCAGACCGACTTCTAGCATACGAACCTTTTTTTTCATTTACTTCAAATGCTACTTCTTTATAATATTGAGGTACACCAACCCCACTTGTTTCTAGTATTCTGAATATATCATCTCTAATTAATACTTCTTCATTATCAAGTAAAGGGAAGAAAGATTCTGTGGCTAATGGATACTCTGTAGATTGAATGTAAGTAAATACTATTTTGTTAAAATCTTTAATACTTATATCTAATAATTGATTTAGTTTTTGATGTAAATTATAAGATAATGAGAGAGGGGTTCCTACAATCTCTTTCAAACGTAATGTTTTTTCATTTGACGGAAGTGTCTTTAGTATTGCTAAGACTTTATTAATATGATTGTTGGAAAGTACTTTTGAAATTACATCTTCACTCCATATATTTTTGCGAAAAGGGAAAATTGACTGTATGTTACTTTTTTTTGAAATATAGCCTTCTCTATCTTCATCGCCTCTTATTCCAACATAAGAAATTACAGGGTCATTACCTACAAATTTTTCAAATGGTTCTAACTTTAATTTTTTTGTACACCATCTTGAATTAGATGATGGCAAATAACCCCCATACATTTTCAGGAAATGGTCAAATGGTAATTCAGGACTATTTTCAGCTCCTGCTAATCGTATGATTTTTTTTCCTAAATATATTTCAAGATTATCAATGAGTTTATATGTTTCATCAAGCTCTTTTCCTGTATCGGCAGTGTAATATTCAATATCTAGTTCAGGATGTTTTTTTTTCATGTATATCGCCAAAGCTGCGCTATCTTTTCCCCCAGATATACCAAGCACATGTCTTACTTTACTCATTTTTTAATAGTTCTTTTAAAATGTTTGTCAATGCAGCAATATTGGCAGATTTATCATTAGATAATGCAACGAGTATTGTTTCCTCTAAATGCTTTATCACTGTATTTTTACTTTTAGGCAATCTAATCAATTTTTTACTATTACCATCGCTGAAAGAATTTATCTCAACACTTACAATTTCTTCTTTTTCTTCAGAGAAATCTGATTTAGAGATTTTTGTTAAACTATCAATATCCAAAATCATGGATTTGAATTTTTCATATAGTAATTCTTCTTCTGGGTCTTTCAATTTTTCCAAAGAATTCCCAATCAATGCCTGAGTTATAGAGTTTAACCAGGCTTTTTTATCATCAAGTTGAGAATCAATTCTTTGAATAAAGGTTTTTTGGTTATGTAATAATAAATGTTTTTTTAATTTTTGATACCTCCCTTGTAATAACGATTTATAAATTTCAAACTCTACTTTCTCACCAATAATTTCATCTTGAATAAATACTTCTAATCTATTTACTAGTGCTTCATAGGATGTTCTCAATTCACGAATTGCATTTTGAAGTTTAGAAGTATAATCCTGTAAATCTTCATTTGAATTCTGTAATTTTTCTAAACTATATCCCAGTGCTGTTGGAAAGTCAGCAAAAAAAGTTTGCTCAGGGTCTTTAGAATTTGCAATAGCATTTCTTATTGCTAAGGTTTCTTTTTCAAGCCTCTTTGTATTCTTTGAATAATCTGGTAAATTTTTATAAAAAGTTAAGAAGGGCCTAATAGTTTCAATAAAAGTATCATTTGAAATTTCCTCTTGAGTTGTTTGATTTAATAATATTCGGTAACTATTAAAAATATCAAGTTTTATTCCATCTACTGAAAATGCTTTTAATTCATATTTATCAGGATACTTGGTTATTAATTCAAGTACTTCTTCATTTAACATTGGAATATATCCATTTTCGCTAAATAAAGCGTAATCAGTTCTTGTCATAAATAGAAAACTAGGTATCCAAAAATCAATTAAACCTTGTTTAATTTTAAATGGCCTTTTACCTAGATTAGTACTTAACTCTGATATCTTTCTCTTAGAAACCTTTGATGTTTCTAAAAAATCAATTGAGTATTCCCACAATGGTAAAAAATTATTCTCTGTATTTATTGATACATCATCTAACCTTTTTAAAGTTGTATCAATTCCATTATTTTTCAACAAAGTTAAGTAAATCGTTTTTTCTGGAGGAAACTTATCTTTTGAAAACCCCAAATCTAATTCACTCCAATTATTTACAAGTGCTTTAAAGTAGTTCTTTTTAGCAGAGTGAATTGAAGCTGAAATCTTATGTCGATTAACTAATTCATTTTTAAATAATGGAGTAGCAGTATAAACTGTTAGACAAGCGTAAGATACTAGCTTATTTAACTCTTTTTGACTCTTTATTTTTCTTTCGTGACCTTTAAAAACCCAAGTTACTTCTCCATTATAATGTCCATCAATTATGTAATGATTTAAGAGGTTCTTATGATGAAGTAATACATTCTGTAGTTCTCTCCATGCTACCTTATCCTCTTTGTTTTCTTCTATTACTTTTTGTGTCTTCTCAATTTCAAATAGCTGTTCTTTAATTTTCTTTGCATTATGGTAATAACCATAAATTATTGCTTCCTCTTGTAATAGAGATTTTTGTTTAACCTCGAATATTGTCAGTTTCTCATTGAAAATTAGATTAATAAATCCATCAATTTCGCCTGTAGGAATAATGTTAATAGGGGTATCTGATATATTATAATCAAATATCCTAGGGGTACCATTTGCATAAGAATACATCTTTGCAAATATTGAAGGTAACTGATAATATTTTTTTATCAGTGTCACAACATCACCAATATTGTTAACTTTATTTCCAGCTTCATTTAGTGCTAATTGTATATCAAGGTCTGTACCTTCAAAAAGTATAAAGCGTGTATTGTAATTCCTATATAGAATAAGTTTTTTTTGCTCTAAATCATGTATCAGAAGCCCAGGTGTTTTAACTCCTAAACAAGTTTTTGAATAATTGGTCAAGAAATCCTCATCCAAAATAGAGCCCTTTGGCGCTAGAAGTGCTAGTAAACCAATCGCTTTAATTAGTTTATCATAATCTTCTAAATTATTATCAAATGAACGTTCTATATTATCTAATGCATTCCTAATACTTGTCCAAGCTAAAAAATCAGGATTATTTTTACTATTAATGAATGAATAAAAATTGAATATTAAATAATCGTAAATGTTAGCTATATTGTAAAAAGGGTTCTTTGCTGAAATTCTAACTTTTGTTAAACTTGTATGGTCAGTAGATTCTAAAAAAGAGAATAATGACCTCTCATTTTGTCCATATCTCTGAAGGCACATCGTAAGTACACTAGCTGCCAATAAATCTAATGGATGTAATTTATTAGCGATTTTAACAGCTAAATCATTATCTAAGTTGAATGCTTTTGTACTTTTAGCAACTTTAAGTGCCTTTTTGACTTCTTCAATAACAGTCTCATCATTTGTTTGACTATTTATATGTTCAGCAGCCAAAAATAATAATTGTTCAACTGGTTCATTAAATGTGATTTCTCTAAATCTACCCTTAACTTTTGTCCATTCAAGCCTTTGAGTACTTGTCAGAGAAAATGCATAACCGTCAAAGTTTTGATGTAGGGTAGTAAGTAGGCAAATGTTAAAATCAGAATTGTTTACAAATTCTGTTAGTTGTTGTATGAAATATAGCTCTTTTTCAGGTTCATGCTGAGCTGCGTACTCTAAGAATTTGCCTAATTCATCAATAACTAGTATTAATAATGGATTCTTTTTGCCTAAATCATGGTATTGATTGTATATCTCTGATAAAATGTGTTGTGGTTTGCTTTGAACTTCAACTACATTAAAATATTCGGCAAATGACTCTGTAATAGATTTATATTCACCTATAAAGTTTATAATTTTAACTGATGGACTTGAAACTAAATTAATATTAAAAAAAGGTTTTTTTTTATTTAAGCTTTGTTCGAAAGCCCATAAAAATGAAGATTTTCCAGTACCATAAGCACCAATCACATTAAAAGAACGTAAACCTTTTTTGAAGTCATTGCCAATTTGATTTACTACTCTTATTGAATTAGGAGTAGGGTGATAGATGAGGTCTCTATTCTCATCTCTAATAATATTTGTAGATATTGTATATTGATTATTCTGTGGCATAATACATTTCTAAGACTTCAAAGGGTGTTAGCCTTGATTTAAATTGTAATTCTCTAATACCAGCATGGTCACTATAAATAACATTAAGTCTACTAATTGCTAGTAGTTCTATTTTACCTATTAATTCAGAGCGATTTAAAGCAAAAACACTAGATACACTGTTTGGTTCCTGCTCCATATAATTAAGACTTACTGACATTTCTATATTTGGGTCAGACAGGATATTATAAAGTACAGCAAATTCTGACAAGCTAGGTCTATCACTATTTTCAATTACAAAGTACTGTTCTGTCTTTTTTAAATTTTTTTCTTTTTCAGTACTGTAATACTCAACCTCTCTTGTATAGGATTTAATAATTTCTAGCTCATTGAGAAGTCCAGAAAATGAATCTTCTTTATCTTTTGAAGCTTGTCTGCAATACAATTTTATCATCACGTCAAAATCATCACTAGCAGTTTTTTCATTAATGTTTAATTTCAATAGTTCGGCCTTACGTTTAATAAAACCTAAAAAGTTCTCCTTTGTGAATTCAATTTTCTCTCGTCGTAATTCATTAAATATCAATCCATAAATGGTAGCATAACCTTTTGTAACTAAATGATAATGCAACAGCCAAAGACTTATTTCATCTTCTAAATATGGGTCCCATCCAGTATCTGATAATAGCTTGTGTGCAAACTCTGTGAGGACATCATCTGAATCTAATAAATCAAAAGCTTTCATCCAATAGCGAATTGATGCAACCATATTTTTACCAACTCCTAAAATTACTACAGCATCTTCATCACTAAAAGATTTACCACTTTTTACATAATCATAGCCTTTTTTTAACCATAAATTACGGCATTGAAAGGACTCATGCCCTGAGAAGGAAAATCGCTTATTGTCTATATGAACCATTTACATTAGAATAAATATAGGGTAAAGTTACACAAAATGAAGTCAAGATAGATTAACAATTTTCTATATTTTCTATAAGAAACCTTACTGAAAAAATTATGACTTAATGGAGAGTACAAAATACATTTTATTGGTAGGTTCTGGGGATATGAAAAAAGCGTAGTTTAAATCTCAAGAGAATCCATTACCCAAATTTGCAATGATACTTGCAATGATACTAAAATATCAGTAAAACAAAAAAGCACTCAACTGGTGTGTTAAGTGCTTGATTATTAGTGATTTATCTAGAGCCCCCAGCCGGGATCAAACCAGCGACCTACTGATTACAAGTCAGTTGCTCTATCAGCTGAGCTATGGAGGCTTTTATTTCTGATTTCGTTACCGTTGTTCTGAAATCGTGGTGCAAAATTAATGGTTTCAGATATACAACGCAAGCCCTTTTTTGAAATATTTTTTAACAATTTCTTAACTCGCTGATGCCCAACGAGTTAAGAAATAAAAAATTTTCAGTTGGCTGCCACTATTATTTTCAGCTTCTGTTTTAGGTCGGCCAGTTCTTTTTCTGCGCCTTGTATCTTGGCTTCGTATTCGGCACGAACCGCATTGGCGTTTTTAGAACGGGCAAAGAATTCGATATTGTTCTGCCACAGGCTGATGTCGTCTTCCAGCTTTTTCATCTTCCGGCGTATATCGTTTTCTTTTTTGTCTAGCTCTTTTGAGTTGCCTCTGTCGTTTTTCAGGGTTACTTCTACCTCGTTCTGCAACAGCATTTTCTCTTTTTCAGGGCCGCTTACACCCGAGCTGGCCTTTACATAGGCATTAATGGCATCTACAAAGCGGCGCTGAATGTTCTGCATCTCTTTGCGTGGCACAAAGCCGATTTCGTTATAACGGGCCTTGTAACCGGCAAGTTTGTTCAGGTCTGCTTCGCCTGCTTCTGCGGCTTTTTCAATTTCATCGCATAGCGCCTGTTTTTGTTTCAGGTTGGCTTCGTATTCCTGCTCTACTTCATTGCCTTTGGCACGTTTGCCGTTAAAGAAGGTATCGCAGGCTTTCTTGAAACGGTCATATATTTTATCCTTGAATTTCTCAGGCACGTGGCCAATTGTCTTCCAGGTTTTTTGTAGTTCTACTACTTTATCGGTGTTGGCCGGCGAGTAATCGCCTGCTTCCAGAAGTGCTTCCACCTGCTCGCACAAAGACGTTTTCGATTTCAGGTTGCCTTCGCGTTCGGTTTCCAGACGGTTAAAGAAGTCGCCCTTGTTACGGAAGAAAGTCTTTAACGACGACCAGAACTCGCGGCTCAGCTCTTTGCCTTTGTCTTTCGGCATGGCGCCTTTTATGGCATTCCATTGGTCTTGCACTGCCAGCACTTCTTTGGTTTTGGCGTTCCATTCGTTAATGCTGTCGGTATTAAACTGCACATAGGCTTTCAGGTTGTCTACCAGGCGTTGTTTGGCCTGGAAAATCTCTTCCTGCAAAGCCCCGGCTTGCGACGACTGCTCTCTGCGTTTGTTGTGTATCACATCAAAGGCGGCTTTCAGGCGTTTCCAGAGTTCTTCCTGGGCTTCGCGCTGTGCCGGGCCAATGTGTTTGTACTCTTCCAGCAGGTCGTTTGCCTGGCGCAGGGTAGCATTGCTCAGGCCGCCTTCTTCAAGGGTAGCGGCAATGGCTTCAATGCGCTCAACAATTTCGCTTTTGGCTGTCAGGTTTTTCTTGCGGTCCAGGTCTTTCAGTTCGTTCTGGATATGGCGGATACTGAAGTATCTGTCAACTAAGGCATTATAGGCCGACCACAGCGAGGTATTATGCGGAGAATTGACATTCCCGGCGGTTTTCCACTCTTCCTGTAGTTTCTTGAAATCCTGCCAGTTGCTTTTGGTGCCGCCTTGTTCTTCCTGCTCTACTATGTCGCGCAGGCGTTGCAGCAGGTTGGTTTTGCGCTCAAAGTAATCTTCTTTCAGGCGCTCTATTTTCTGGAAGAAACTGTTTTTTGCATCACGTATCTGCGCACTCAGAGACTCAAAACGCACCACAAAGTTGTCGTTTCTGAACTCAAAGCCTTCGTTACTTCCGTTGTCTGCAATATATTTTTTCAATGCCTCCGATTTCTCGCGTGCTTTCAGGTCGTCAAACAAAGGTTTAATTTCCTTCATTACGTTGTCGGCATTTCTTACGTCAGATACACTTACGCCCTCAGCTTTAATTGAACCCAGCAGTTTTTCGCCCAGGTCTACAAAATCCTTTTTACCAAAATTGCTGTAATCAACTTCTTCGGCTGGTTGCCCGGCTGTTTCTTCTTCTGCCAGCTCGAACGACTGCGGCAGCTCTTCAACAGCGGCCTCTACAGTCTCAACCGGTTTGGGCGATACCTCAACCATTACAGTCGGGTCGTTGCTTACCACAATTTCTTCCAATGGGCTTTCGTCGGCACCCAGCACAGGGGCTTCGGCTTCACCGTCAGTAGTAATGGCAACCACCTCAATGGGGGCTTCTGTTTGTTCCGTTGCCGGAGTTTCTGCATTTTCGGCAACAGGGGCTGCATCTTTCACCTCTTTTTTGCTTGCTTCAACAGGTTCGTCGGTCGAAGTGTCGATGGAATCATTCAGTTCGTTCATAATTTCTTTAGAGTCTACTTGTGTAATGGCCGGAGCCTCTGCCTCTTTCAAAGTTGAATCCTTCTGTTCGGCAGCATCAGTAACGGGTTCTTGTAAATCTGAGTCTATGGGCGTCATTGGTAATTAAAACGATTCGTAGTAAGGCAGAATGTTTTTATTAGATTTGCAAATGTAATAAATATAAAAATACTTTTGCCTAACAAACCACAGTGTGAAATTATATTTTTACTAACCGGTAAAAAATCTGCGGTTTTGTATCTGAAAAAACAAAATTTAATGCAATTAAGTTACTACAAAACCCGAAATTTGTGCCGCCACCTGCACCATTGGAAGGCCCGGCTGATGTTTCTGCTACAGCCGGCAACCCTGCAAAAACAGGTGGTTCTATATAATTAAAAACGAAAAAAAAGCCCAAAACGTTGCAAGAAATGAATAAAAAAACTGATGTGGCCTCGCTTCGGCTTAACTATGTACTCAACGAATTGCTTGAAGAAAATGTTTTGAAAAACCCCTTCAAACAATTCGAAAAATGGTTTCATGAAGCTCTGGAAAACAATGTGGCAGAGCCAAACGCCATGCACCTGGCTACGGTGTCTGGCGGTAAGCCCCATGGCCGGATTGTTTTGCTGAAAGGCTTTGACGACACCGGCTTTGTGTTTTATACCAATTATGAAAGTAACAAGGGCCGCGAACTGGCCGAGGTGCCTTATGCCTCGCTTACGTTTTTCTGGACAGCCATGGAACGGCAGGTGCGCATTGAGGGGCGGATTGAAAAAACGAGTGCGGCGGAGTCGGACGAGTATTTTCAGCAGCGCCCGCGGGGTAGCCAGATAGGCGCGTGGGTGTCGCGGCAGTCGAGCATAGTAACCAGAGAAAGCCTTGAAGAACGCACCAAAGAACTGGAAGAATGGTATGGCGATGACGTTATCCCGCGGCCTCCGCACTGGGGAGGTTACCGGGTAATACCCGAAAGCATTGAGTTCTGGCAGGGCCGCCCCAACCGCCTGCACGACCGCCTGTTATTTACAAATGAAGGTGAAGATTGGAAAATTGAGCGTTTAAGCCCGTGATTTTTGAATTGATATTTCGAATGAATTTGGTAGAGCCGCATTGCATGCGGCTTTTTTTGCCTTTAAAGTTAGGTGGATTTTTATTGGCGATGATTGAAAAATGTAATCAAATCCGTTGTAAATATTTAATTCGATATCCTAATTCTACGCTAAGCCGCACTCATTGAAGTTATATTAGCATTTATGAATCATTTTTAAATAATGTAATTAAATTGAATTTCGTAGAGCCGCATTGCATGCGGCTTGTGGCCTATAAAGCACGGTAGATTTTTATTGGAGGAAAGTTGAAAAATACCAATAATTCCGGTTTAAATAATTGTGTCAACAGCCTGATTCTACGTTAAGCCGCACGGAGTGCAGCTTAACGAAAATTATCAAAACAATGAATCTTCATTCCATTTAAACGGATTATCAATAATATATTGTCTGATTTTCAAATATTCTGTTTCTGATCGAATAATATGTTCATAATATCTGGATTGCCATTCAAATTCGATACTATTCTTCCTGGCATAGCTTGTTACCGCCCCTTTAAAACCTCTGATTATAGATGCCAGATTTTTTGATTGTACTGAAAACTGATTTTTGGTCTCAGCGTTAGGAATTGATTTATTAAAATCGTTTCTACCAATGATTATTATGCCATGAATATGGTTAGGCATTATTACAAATTCACCTAATTCAATATTCATGTCAGGTCTTAATTCCTGTATCTTAAACCATTCAGCATGAGCAATATTGGCTATTTCAGTTGATGTTAATTGACCTAATGCTATATTGCCAAAATAATATTTTTTATTTTTTGTGCAGATAGTTACAAAGTAAAACCCCTCAAATGAATAATTCCATGATTTTAGCCTCACTGTGGGTATTCGATATTTGTTGTTATATAATTCGCTCATGATATTAGTAGTTGTCCCTAAAAATAACAAAAAAATTAATTTAATAAATTACAGATTATTTTTAATTTGGTAGAGCCGCATTGTATGCGGCTTTTTGCCTTTAAAGTTAGGTGGATTTTTATTAGAGGATAATTGAAAAATGTAATCAAATCCGTTGTAAATATTTAATTCGATATCCTAATTCTACGCTAAGCCGCACGCAGTGCGGCTCTACGAAAGCTATTGATTCATACTTTTCATTCCTTTTTCTTGGTACCCGAACCGTCAACGCTGGCCTAAGCCGCCAACGTAAAGCCGCATACTAACAACAGCAAAGCCCAGATTTTAAAAATAGGTTTGTGGATATACTTCATTTTATAGGTTTTTCTCTTTAAATAGAACAGTGGGGGTGGTAATGAGTATGTGTTTAATGTTCATTGGTTAGGAGTTGTAATTATTAGTCTCAAGTTTCATGCTTATTTCACTAAAGAACCAAACCAAAAGTAGAACTTTTAATTTATCTTTAATCAGAATTATAAATTATCACCCTTCAATTTTTTCTGTCTTTCAAGTTGATGAAGTGCATATTCCTTGATAGTTTCATCTTCCGAATCACTTAATTTTTCTAATGCTATAGTACTTTCTGGTTTTGGCATGGCTGCAATAGCGTACATACATTTCTTTATTAAAGGATATTGTATGTCTTCATCTATTTTATAGAAATCGGGCAAATCATGGATTAAGTCAACGAGTATTTTAATATTTTTGACATTTGTATTGAATTTTTGCTGAAATCTATCTACAAAAACATCATGGGTTTGATGCCACTTTTCCTTTATAAAAATTTGATATAAGTTTTCTAACTCAGCATCATTCATGGAATGAGGGAAATGCCAAATCAATGCATCAAAATCTCTCATTGTATTTTCACGATATCTTGTTGAGAATAACAAATCTTTTATTTCTTCGAAATTTGCTCTTTTATTTATAACCAAGTAAAAATCTTCGGCTCTAAGGTCATAGTAATTGTGTATCAATTCCCAGTCTGTTTCTGTTAATTCCATCATACATTATTACATTATGTGATTTATTTTACTAATTCAAATTCATCAATTCTACGGTTAAATTCCTTTAATAACTCACCTTTCCTTATACCAACATTTACCTGTCCATCTTCTGTTTTAAATAGAGCATAGTTAACTTTAGTCCAAGTTTTTTTTTCTCGAACATACGGAGGAAGATTATTTCCTAATAATTGTCTAATTTTGTTTGAGTCATCATTGATTATAGCATGACTTTTAAGCATATCTAATCGCAAAAGGATAGAATCATTCTTTATATCATGTCTAATCAAAAAGCTATGAATTTAAAGTATCCTTAAAATCTTCCTCTCTATTAAAGTCTTTCTATCACAAAATACAATTTTACGATTTAATTCAGTAACCCTTGTTAATGATTCATTATATAGACTGTAACAGTTTTTACATTCATAGAAAATACTCTCATCAGTTTTAAATACAAAGAGCTCTCCTAATTCACAACATGAACAAGTTAATAGTGATTTATAGGATAAAAAAAATTCTAAAAAGTATTGATACTCCGCTATGAAGTATTCATAATTATTTAAGTCCTGTATAAAAAAAGAGGTAATCTCTTCTTCAATATTTCCCCAATCTATATTGAACTTATACTTTTCAAAATCAAGATTAGCTAATTCATACAATAAATAATCATCCAAAACTTTTTTGAATTTTAAATCTTTTTGTGTTTCTACCCATGAGATTATTTCACTCAAAAAAAGTTTATGTGCTTGCAAATAAGGCCAGTTGGAATTATTTTCATTTTTTATTTTAGAAAATGATTTTTTATGTTCATTCCTAATTCTTTCAAGACCAGTCAATTCTCCTTTCATTTTTTATAAAGGTTTTTGAATTATCGTCCCGACCGAGTCTCCTGTGCGCGCAGGCACTAAACGGCAAAGGGACTCTGTCGCGGTGGGAGAGGCAAATGCAAAGAAAAATCCTCCCACACTTACCTTGATTGAATTTTACTCAATAACTTGTCCCGTCCTGAAATAGCGATACACAAAAAAAGTATCAAAAATGGAAGGACAAAACAGTTATGTCAAACGTACCCAAAAAGACTATTCATTATCTTTTAAGTTACAGATAGTTCAGGAAATT